>DAICZL010000671.1 GCA_027311165.1 bacterium | reverse complement strand
CCCCATGACCGCGCCCGCCGATCAGTCCGAGGGATCGATCAGTCCGAGAACCCGATCTGGCGCACGAAGGCGATCTTGCCCCCCTCGTTGCGCACGATGTTGTAGCTGCGCAGCCCGTCACCGGCGGCATCGAAGCGGTATTCGCCTTCCGCCCCATGATAGTCCCGGATCGCCAGCAATGCCGTGCGCACTGCCGCCGGATCGGTGCTGCCGGCGGCCGCCATCGCGCGGGCGAGCAGCATCACGCCATCATAGGGCCAGGCCGCGAACAGATCGGGGATCGCGCCGAAGCTGCGGGTGAAGCGCTCGGCGAAATCGCCGGCCTGCGGGCTGGCGGCGGGATGGAAATCGGCGACGCCATAGCTGCCGGCCAGCGCCTGGCCCCCGAGATTGATCGCGCTGCTCGTGACGATCGACGGCGAGCCGATCCAGGGCGTGGCGACCCCGAGCTGGCGCAGCTGGCGGGCGAACACCGCGAGGTCGTTGGGAAAGGTGAAGTAGCTGGCGATCAGGTCGGCGCCGGACTGGCGCAGCTGCAGCACCGTCGGGGTGAAATCCGGCTGCTGGTTGGCATAGGCCTGCACCAGCACCGGCTTCAGGCCGAGCGTCTCCAGCGCCGCCAGCAGCGTCTTCATCCCGCTGGTACCGAAGGCGTCGCTGGAATACACCACCGCCCAGGACCGCTTGCCCAGATCCTTGGCCCCGAACTCGGCCATCGCGCGCGCGGAATACAGATCGTTCGGCCGGCAGCGGAACAGCCAGGGATTGCCGGCGCGGGTCAGCAGCGGATCGGTGCCGCCGAACATCACCGGCAGGCCGGCCTTCAGCACGCCGGGCGCGATGGCGTGGTTCTGGGTGGAGGAGGCCGGACCGAGAAAGGCCACGATATCGCCGCGGGCGGCCAGCCGGCTGAACGCCAGCACCGCGCCGGGATTGGTGGTCTGGTCGTCCTCGCTGATCAGCTCGACAGGCCGGCCCAGCACGCCGCCCGCCGCATTCACCTGATCGCGGGCCAGGGTCGCGCCATCGCGCATGAACCGGCCGAAATCGGCGCCCGGACCACTCGCCGGGGCGACCTGGCCGATGCGGATGGGCGTCGTCTCTGCCCGGGCGCGCGGGGCGTTCGCCAGCGCGGAGGCGAGCAGGACGGCGCGCCGGGTGATGCTCATATCGGTTTCCTCCCCTTGGCGGTGCACCGGGAGGAAGGCAAGGCCAGGGCTCTGCCCTGGGCCCGCCAGGGACCCGAGGCCCCTGGACCCGCAGTCATGGGAGGGTACTCCCAGGGAATGCGGGTCCAGGGAGCGCAGGCTCCCTGGCGGGTTTCCCCCATGGGACGATCGGGGGGCAGAGCCCTCTGGCCGTGCTAGATCTCTCCGCGGCTCATCATTCCGCTGATCGTATCAGCCTGGCGGATGGCAAGCGAGACGATCGTGAGCGTGGGGTTGCAGGCCGCGCCCGAGGTGAACTGGCTACCGTCGGAAACGAACAGGTTCTTCACGTCGTGGGTCTGGCCATACTTGTTCAGCACCCCGTCGCGCGGCTTCTCGCTCATCCGGTTGGTGCCGAGATTGTGGGTGCTGGGATAGGGCGGCGTGGGGAAGGTGCGCACCGCGCCCACCGCATCATAGATCGCCGCGCCCTGCTGATAGGCGTGCTGGCGCATCGCGACGTCATTGGGATGGTCGTCGAAATGCACGCTGGCCACCGGCATGCCGTTCTTGTCCTTGACCACCGGATCGAGGGTGACGCGGTTGGTCTCCCGCGCCATGTCCTCGCCGACGATCCACATCCCGGCCATGTTCGCATAGTCGTCGAGGGCGGAGGTGAAGCTGCGGCCCCAGGCGCCTGGATCGAGGAAGGCGGCCATGAACGGCAGGCCGAGCGAGAGGGTTTCCAGCTCATACCCGCCGACGAAGCCGCGCGAGGGGTCCATCTTTGCCTCGTCGCGCACGATGCCGGCCATGGTGGTGCCGCGATACATGTGCACCGGCCGCTCGAACACGCCGTACACGCTGCCGGTCATGTGGCGCATGTAGTTGCGCCCCACCTGGCCCGAACTGTTGGCGAGCCCGTCGGGGAACATGGCGGACGCGCTGTTGAGCAGCAGACGCGGGCTTTCCAGCGAATTGCCGGCCACCGCCACCACCCGTGCCTTCTGCCGCTGCAGCGCGCCGGAACCGTCCATGTAGACGACACCGGTGACCTTGCCGCTCGCATCGTGCTCGATCTTCACGGCCATCGCGTTGGGCCGGACTTCCAGCTTGCCGGTCGCCTCGCCCTTGGGGATTTCGGTGTACAGCGTGGACCACTTGGCGCCCGACTTGCAGCCCTGGAAACAGAAGCCGATCTGCTGGCAGGATCCGCGGCCGTCGCGTGGCTCGCTGTTGATCGCCATCCGCCCGGTATGCACTTCCTTGTAGCCGATCTTCTTGGCGCCGGCCTCCAGCACCTTGAAGTTGTTGTTGCCGGGCAGGCCGGGGATGTTGTTGGTCCGTGTCACCCCCATCTTATCCTCGGCCTTGGTATAGTACGGCTCGAGCTCGGCCAGGGTGATCGGCCAGTCGAGCAGATTGGCACCCGGCAGCGCGCCATAGGTGGTGCGGGTCTTGAACTCGTGCTCCTGGAAGCGCAGCGAGGCGCCGGCCCAATGCACCGTCGAGCCGCCCACCGCCTTGACGATCCAGGCCGGCAGGTTCGGGAAATCCTGATGCACCCGCCAGGTCCCCGAGGTGGTGCGCGTATCCTTCCAGGCGAGCTGGACGAAGCTCGCCCACTCGTCATTGATGAAATCCTGGTTCTCGACCCGAGCCCCGGCCTCCAGGATCACCACCTTGATGCCCTTCTGGGCGAGTTCATTGCCGAGCGTGCCGCCACCGGCGCCCGAACCCACGATGACAACGACGCTGTCGTCGTTCTGGTCGAAATTGGCCATTATCGTTTCCCCCGCCGCGCGATCAGGACTGCGGCAGCCAGTTGATGTCGTCGAAGCCGCGATGGATGTAGCCGCCCTTGTCGGCCGAGGAGCCCTCGTAGCCGAACTTGGCCCACAGATCCTTCTGGTTGTACAGGCTTACCACCAGGTCGCCGCGAATCTTGCGGAAGAATGGGGTCAGTTCCACCCCGCGCAGGATCTCCACCCGCTGCTGCTCCCACGGCACTGCCAGATAGGCCACCTGATGGCGGTCCATGGCGTCGGCATCGAGGCGGGCGACCCCCTCCTCGATCAGCGCCCGGCTCGCCGGATCGCTGCCTGCCTTGGCGTCGTAGGGCATCACCGCCTTGATGTAGAAAACATCGCCGATGTGGTCGTGCGGGAAGATGTCGCGCGCCATCAGCACCAGCGTCGCCATGGTGGCCGGTTTCAGCGTCTTGGCTTCCTGCGCCCAGGCCGCCTCGGCGCTGATGCCAAGCCCCGTCGCCGCCGCCGCCGCAGCGGGCAGCACGGTCGCGCTGGCGTGGAGGAAACTGCGGCGGCTGACCCGGCTGCGCCGGTCGATCTCTCGCATGGTCGTCGTCTCCCTGTCGATCTGCCCCTGTACCGGGGCTGGTGTGGCAATCCGGCCCGCGCCCCGGGCGCGCAGGACCCGGGGGCGATCAGGCCGCGTCAGCGATAGCGGCCGTGACGCTGCAGCATCTCGATCCGGTAGCCGTCCGGGTCGGTGACGAAGAAGAACTTCGCCATCAATGCGCCGTCGCGGTGGAACTCCTTGATCGGGTTCGGGGCCAGCCCCTCCTGCTGGAAGCGCGCGTGCTCGGCCTCCAGATCGGCGACCGCGAAGGCTACATGACCATAGGCCTCGCCCAGCGGATAGGGCTCGGTGCGGCCGTGATTGATGGTGAGCTCGATCTCGAAGGGCGAGTCCTCGGCTTTGAGATAGACCAGGGTGAACCCGTCGAACGCATAGCGATCCGCGATCTCGCAGCCGAAGGCGCGGCGGTAGAAATCGACCGAGCGCGCCTCGTCCAGCACCCGGACCATCATGTGGATCGGCTTGGCCATTCAGTTCTGTTCCTTCAACCAGTCGATGATCAGCTTGCGCTTGGCGGCATCGCTCTGGCGATAGGCCATTACGGCGGTCTTGATCACCGCCTGCGGGTTGGTCAGCCAGGCATCCAGATGCGGCGCATCCCACACCCAGTCCGCGGCGGCGAAGCCGGCGGAGTAGTGAAAGCCCGCCATGCTGCCGGCCTTGCGGCCATAGACATGTGCGAGATTGGGTCCCTGGCGTGGCGGATCGGCCGGGTTCAGCGTGTGGCAGGTGCCGCACTGGGCGGCGAACAAGGTGGCACCGTCGGGCGGCGCCTCCTCCGGCAGGGTGAGCTGGGCGCGGGCCTGAGTAAGGCCGAAACCGAGCAGCAACGCCGCGCAAATAACCGCTCGCTCCATCCATCACCTCCCCGCGTCCGATCTGGCATGACCAATCTGCCTTGCGGCGAGCCTAGGGAGGCGAGCGCGCCAGCGGGTAGTATCAGGCTACGACGATGGTGCTTTGCTGCGCCGCATCAGACGGCTCTCGCGCCGCGAGCTGTGCCGCGTGCAGATCCTGATGGCGCAGCCAGTGCAGACAGGTGACCCGCAGGAACGAGGCGAAATTCGCGACGCCACCCTGCCGCACCATGATTTCGTCATGCAGCACGGAAACGAACCGGGCGACCGGCAGGCCCTCGCGGCTGGCGATCGTCTCCAGTATGTCCCAGAACGCCGCCTCCAGCCGGATCGAGGTGGCGTGGCCGTGCAGGCGGATCGGCCTCGTCTCCGCCGCGTAGGAGGAAGGGTCCTGCGAGAGGAACAGCCGGCACATGATCCGATACTCCCTGACCCAGCTTTGAACAATTGAAACCATCAAGGTCCGGATGAGTCAAAGCCGCAGGGCATCGATCCTCCCTGGCGGATCTGACCGGTTCGCAACCGGGGCTTCCACGCCGTCGGCGTCCCGGGCGGGAAGCGGGCGAAGCCATGGCCCCTCCGAGCCGCACCCGTCCCGTTCAAGGCGCGATCAGGATGTCGGCAGGGCACGCATGAAGCCGGTGCGCGCCGTTCCCGCCGCCATCAGATAGCCGTGGTCGGAGCCGGCCAGCACGAGGCGGGCCCCCATGCCGACATAGCGGGCGGCGTTCTCATGATCATACACCCCGCCCATGCCCAGCACCTTGCCATGGGCGCTGCAGGCATCCGCGACCGCGCGATAGGCCGCCTGCACCCGGTCATCGCCGATGCGGCCGGGAATGCCCATCTCCGCGGTGAGGTCGGAGGTGCCGATCATCAGCGCATCGATGCCCGCCACCGCCGCGATGGCCCCTGCATTGGCGACCGCGTCGGGGGTTTCGATCATGACGCAGACCAGCGTCTCGGCATTGATGGCCGCCTGCGCCTCGGCGGCCTCGGGCGGGCGGAAGCCGAAACTCGCCGGCGGGCCGCCCCAGCTGCGATGCCCGAGCGGGGGGAAGCGGAAAGCAGCCGCGATCCGGCGCGCCTGTTCCGCCGTATCGACATGCGGGACCACGATACCCTGGGCGCCGTTGTCGAGCGCGCGGGTCGCTTCGTCCAGCGCACCGGCGCAGACCCGCACGATCGGGGTGATGCCGCTGGGCAGGGCGGCAAGGCAGATCTGGCTCGCTTCGGACACCGAGAGCGCACCATGCTCGGTATCGATGAACAGCCAGTCATGGCAGGTCGCGGCGGCGAGCATCGGCACGCCGGCGCCGCGCAGATGGTGGATGCCCATGCCCAGCGCGACCTCGCCCGCGCGCAGCCTGGCCAGCGCGGTGTTGCGCAGGATCGGCATGGGGGTTTCCTCCGTTTACCTGAGATCAGCGCAGCATGGCGATGGGGGGCGGGTCAATGGCGGAGACCGGGCCCATCGCAGAGGCGCAAAGCGAGGACGCGCCCGCCGGACGATCTAAACCTCCAGCCCGCAGCCCGAATCCGGTCTATGATCCTCCGACACACAGCATGGG
>DAICZL010000670.1 GCA_027311165.1 bacterium | reverse complement strand
TCCTTGGGCTCGGGCCGCGCCGTCACCTACAGCGTTGCCGCGCCGCGCTGCAGCCGCAGTGCGAGGCTCTGGCCCGGCCTCGCCGCCACCACGTGCTGGATGTCCTCGAAGCGCGGCGTCGCCTGGCCGTCGATCGCCGCGATCCGGTCGCCCGCCTGCAGCCCGGCCCGCTCGGCCGGCGAACCGGCGATCACGCTGCCGACCACGGGCTCGGACACCGGCCGCCCGGCGGTCGCGAACAGCCCGGCGAACAGCACGATCGCCAGCAGGAAATTGGCGATCGGACCAGCAGCCACCACCGCGGCGCGGCGCCCGACGTTCTTTTCATGAAAGGTCTCGCCGGCCCGCCAGGCCGCCCGCTCGGCCTCGCTCACGTCCTCCGGACGCTCCTGGCCGTGCAGCTTGACGTAGCCCCCGAGCGGCAGCCAGCCGATCTTCCAATGCGTGCCCACACGATCGGTCCAGCCGGCCAGCGCCCGGCCGAAGCCGATCGAGAACGCCTCGCCATGCACCCCCACCAGCCGCGCCATCAGGTAGTGGCCGAGCTCATGGACGAAGACCAGAACGCCCAGCACGACGACGAAGGCGAGCACGGGTCGGATGATCTCGGGAATTGCATGGAACACGATGACGTTCTCTCGACAGCAAGGTGGGGCGGAAGTGAGGCGGGGCGGGTGAAGCCGGCGATCCCGTGCGGGTTCAGGCGGTGGTCGGTCTCAGGCGGCGAGCTGTCCGGCAAATCCTTCAGCGCTCCGGCGGGCATGGGCGTCGAGATCGAGTACCGCGGCAAGAGTGTCGACCGGCGGGCCGGCCAGCGTCTCGAGCACCCGCTCCACCGTCGCCGCGATGTCGAGAAAGCCGAGGCGTCCGGCCAGGAACGCCGCCACGGCCACCTCGTTGGCGGCATTGAGGATGGTGGGGGCGCCACCGCCGGCCCGCAAGGCATCGCGTGCCAGACGCAGGGCTGGGAAGCGCAGCGGGTCGGGCTCGAAGAAGTCGAGCCGGGCGAGGGAAGCGAGGTCGAGCCGCGGCGAGACGGTGGCCATCCGCCCCGGCCAGGCGAGCGCGCTCGCGAGCGGGATGCGCATGTCCGGCGCGCCCAGCTGCGCCAGCACGCTGCCGTCATGGTAGCAGACCATGCCATGCACCACCGATTGCGGATGCACCAGCACGTCGATCCGCCGCTCGTCCAGGCCGAACAGCCGCGCCGCCTCGATCAGTTAGAGCCCCTTGTTCATCATCGTGGCGGAATCGATGCTGATCTTGGCGCCCATCGACCAGACCGGGTGCTTCAGCGCCGCTTCCGGCGTGGCACGGGCCATCTCCTCGCGTGAGGCGGTGCGGAACGGCCCGCCGGAGGCGGTCAGCACGATCCGCTCGACGGCGCCGCGATGGGGTTCGGCCAGAGCCTGGAAGATGGCGTTGTGCTCGGAATCGACCGGCAGCAGCGTGGCGCCGGCGTCGCGCACCGCGCGCAGCATCACCTCGCCGGCGCAGACCAGCGCCTCCTTGTTGGCGAGCGCCACCGCCCCGCCGCCGCGGATCGCGGCCAAAGTGGGTTCCAGACCGGCCGCACCGGTGATCGCCGCCATGGTCCAGTCGGCCGGCAGCGCTGCGGCCGCCAGCACCGCAGCCGGACCCGCCGCGCAGATCGTGGCAGTGCCGGCCAGCGCCCGCTCCAGCGCCGGCCCCTCGGCCGGATCGCAGATAACCGCGTGCTCGGCCGCGAGCGCCCGCGCCTGGGCGGCGAGCAGCGCCACGTTGCGTCCGGCCACCAGGGCGCGCACCTGGAATTGACCCGGCGCGGCTTCCAGCAGCGCCACGGTCTGGCGGCCGACGCTGCCAGTGCTGCCCAGAATGGTCACAGAGCGTGGCCGCGCGCTGCCTATCGCCAAAATACTACTCCCGGTCCCAGTAACATCGCCAGCAGGGCCGCCGCCGGAGCGGCCAGCAGCAATCCGTCGAGCCGGTCGAGCAGCCCGCCATGGCCAGGGATGGTATGACCGGAATCCTTCACCCCGAACCGGCGCTTGAGCCAGCTCTCCAGCAGATCGCCGGTCTGCGCGACCACGCCCAGCACCGCCGCGACGCCGCCGGCCGCGACCAGGCCCGCGCTGCCCGTGCCAGCTCCGGTCGCCTCCAGAGGCGCCAGCAGCCCGGCCAGTGCCAGCCCCACGCCGATCGCCCCGAACAGGCCACCGGCGGCGCCCGAGACGGTCTTGCCGGGCGAAATGGCAGGGGCGAGCCTGCGCCCACCCAGCGCCCTTCCGGCCAGATAGGCGCCGATATCGCTCGCCCAGACCACCAGGAGCAGGAACAGCAGATTGGCAAGTCCAGCGGCGGGATCGCGGCGCAGCCACAGCAGTGCCACCGCCGGCAGCCCGGCATAGACCACGCCGAAGCCGAGCCAGCCCCGGCGTCCCGCCGATCCCCCAAGCCGGAGACCGAACGCGCCGGCCGCCAGCAGCGCCACCGCGCCGGGCGCAAAGCCGAACGCCGCCAGCCCGACCCCCGCCAGCACCAGGGCGGGCACCAGCAGCGCCGGCGGGCGCCACCCGTCCCCGCCGCATAATCCGACCCATTCGAGCGCGATCCCGAGTGCGACTGCCGCAACCGCGACCGCCCACGCCACCCCGCCCAACCAGACGCAGCCGAGCGCGAGCGGGGCCAGCACTGCGGCCGAAGCAGCGCGCAGACCAAGATCCCCCCAGCGCGGGACCGATCGTTCAGCCAGGGCGGGCACCGAACCGCCGCTCACGCCGCGCATACTCGGCCAGGGCCTCGGCGAACTGCACCGGGCCGAAATCCGGCCACAGCACGTCCTGGAACACCAGTTCGGCATAGGCCGACTGCCAGAGCAGGAAGTTCGACAGGCGCCGTTCGCCGCTGGTGCGGATCACCAGATCGGGATCGGGGATGCCGGCGGTGGACAGCAGCCCCTCGAACATCGCCTCGTCCAGCATCGCCGGATCGAGCCGGCCTTCCGCCACTTCGCGGGCGGCGGCGCGGGCGGCCGCCAGGATCTCATCGCGCCCGCCATAGGACAGTGCGATCGTCAGGTTGAGCCCGGTATTGCCGATCGTGCCCCGCTCGGCGGCAACGAGCAGGGCGCGGATATCGGGATCGAACCGTTCCCGATCGCCGATCGCCCGGATGCGCACGCCGTTGGCGGCCAGTTCGGCGATCTCGGTACGCAGATAATGCCGCAGCAGGCCCGTCAGGTCCCGCACCTCGCCGTGCGGGCGGCGCCAGTTCTCGCTGCTGAAGGCATACAGGGTCAGCCAGCCGACGCCGTGGTCGCGCGCTGCCTCGATGGTGCGGCGCACCGCCCGCGCCCCTTCGCGGTGCCCGGCCAGACGCGGCAGGCCGCGACGGGCGGCCCAGCGGCCATTGCCATCCATGATGATCGCCACATGAGAGGGCGGCGGCGGCGCAGCCGCCAGAGACGCGGACGCACCCGCGCATGGCGCCGCAGATGCGGACGGCCCGGACCCGGCTGCATCCTGCTCGGCGTCGAGAGCCCGCATCGGCCCGCTCATACCTGGCGGATATCCCGTTCCTTCTCGGCGAGACTCTCGTCGATCCGCTTGATGTACTGATCGGTCAGCTTCTGCACCTCCTCGGACCAGCGGCCGGCATCGTCCTCGGAGATGGTATGTTTCTTCTCCAGACCCTTGATCTGGTCCATGCCGTCCCGCCGCACCCCGCGCACCGCCACCTTGGCGCCTTCAGCGTAGCGGCCGGCGGCCTTGGCGAGTTCGTTGCGGCGCTCGGCGGTCAGCTGCGGGATCGGCACCCGCACCAGCTGTCCGTCCGAGGACGGGTTCAGCCCCAGCCCGGCATCGCGGATCGCCAGCTCCACCGCGCCCACCAGGCTGCGATCCCACACCTGCACGGTGATCATCCGCGCTTCCGGCACGCCGATCGTGCCCACCTGGGCGAGCGGCATTTCCGACCCGTAGGCCTCGACGCGCACCGGCTCGAGCAGGCCCGGATTGGCCCGCCCGGTGCGCAGCCCGGCGAATTCGCGGCGCAACGTCTCGACCGCGCCGTCCATGCGGCGCGTCAGGTCCTGCTTCAGGGCGTTCAGATCAGCGGTCATCCGCCGCCTCCGGGCACTGTTTCGGTCGATCCACTGATTACGCCGGTTCGGTGATGCGCGTGAAGCGGCCTTCGCCGCGCATCACCGCCTCGAACGCCCCGGCTGCATGAATATTGAAGACCACGATCGGCAGCCCGTTCTCGCGCGCCAGGCTGATCGCGGCGGCATCCATCACGTTGAGGTCGCGCGAGAGCACGTCGAGATAGGTGAGCTGGTCATAGCGCTCGGCGCCGGGCACCTTGCGCGGATCGGCGGAATAGACCCCATCGACCTGGGTGCCCTTCAGCAGCGCGTCGCACCCCATCTCGGCCGCCCGCAGCGCCGCGGCGGTGTCGGTGGTGAAGAACGGATTGCCGGTTCCGGCGGCGAAGATCACCACCCGGCCCTTCTCCATATGCCGCTCGGCGCGGCGGCGGATATAGGGCTCGCAGACGCTGGCCATGGGGATCGCCGACTGCACCCTGGTCGGCACGTTCTTCTTCTCGAGCGCGCTCTGCATCGCCAGGGCATTCATCACGGTCGCCAGCATGCCCATGTAGTCGGCCTGGGCGCGTTCCATGCCGCCGGCGGCGGCCGAGACCCCGCGGAAGATGTTGCCTCCGCCGATCACCAGGCACACCTGCACGCCCAGCGCCACCACCGCGCCGATATCGACGGCGATGCGGGCGATGGTGTCGGTGTCCAGGCCGAACTCGCGCCGACCCATCAGGGCCTCGCCGGAGACCTTCAGCAGGACGCGCTTATACTCCGGCTGTCGGTTCATGGGGACCAGCGGTTGTGGGGACGGCACGCTATAGTCTGTGACCCGAACGCTCACAAGGCCCAGAACGCTCACAACGTCCGGAACGCTCACAACGTCCTGAACGCTCACGAGGCCCCGGACGCTGCCGGGACCGGAGCGCTCACCAGGCCAGGTCAGCCGCCCCCTGGGACGGAAGGAGAGATCGGCACGAACCGCCCGGGCCCGGCCGGGGGGGGACAATGCCCCCCGGCCAGCCGTCAGACCCCCGCGGCGGCAGCCACCTCGGCGGCGAAATCGCCGGACTGCTTCTCGATCCCCTCGCCGAGCTGGAACCGGGCGAAGCCGGTGAGCCTGGCGCCGGCCTTCTGCACGACGGCCTTCACCCGGCTCTCCCCGTCATGCACCCAGACCTGCTCCAGCAGCACCACTTCCTCGTAGTATTTGCGGATCCGGCCCTCGACCATCTTCTCGATGATCGCCTCGGGCTTGCCCGAGGCACGGGCCTGATCGCTCAGCACCGCACGTTCGCGCTCGAGCGCCGCGGGATCGACCGCATCCGTATCCAGCGCCTCCGGCCGTGTGGCGGCGACATGCATGCCCACCTGCCGACCGAGCACCTCGAGCCCGGCGAGTTCGCTGCTGCTCTCGACCGCGACCAGCACGCCGATCTTGCCCAGTCCCGGCTTGAGGGCGGAGTGCACGTAGGTGGCCACCACACCCTGCTTCACCGACAGCACGCGGGCGCGGCGGATCGTCATGTTCTCGCCGATCGTCGCGACCAGATGGGTGAGTTCCTCGGCCACCGAGCGCCCGGTGTCGGGGAAGGGTGCCGCCAGGATCGCCTCGACATCCTCGCCGACATGCAGCGCGATCCGCGTCACCGTCTCGACGAAATGCTGGAAGGTCTCGTTGCGGGCGACGAAATCGGTCTCGGCATTGACCTCGACCATCGCCGCCCGGGCCGGCACCGAGGCGACGCCGATCAGCCCCTCGGCCGCGACCCGGCCGGATTTCTTGGCCGCCGCCGCAAGGCCCTTCTTGCGCAGCCAGTCCACCGCCGTCTCGATGTCGCCACCGGTCTCGGCGAGGGCACGCTTGCAGTCCATCATCCCCGCGCCGGTCTTCTCGCGCAGGTCCTTGACCAGTCCAGCCGTGATCTCGGCCATTTCGGTCTCTCCCGTGAAGTTGCGTCAGGCCGGCGCGTTGAGGTCGGGCGCCGCTTCCGCCAGCGCCGCCTCGGGCAGCATCACCTCGGGCAGCGCCTCGATCGGCAGGTCCTCGGCAGAGCCGATATCGCGGCCCGAGGCGGCCATCTCGGCGCTGATCCCGTCCAGCACCGCGCCGGCGACGAGGTCGCAATACAGGGTGATGGCACGGATCGCGTCATCATTGCCGGGGATCGGATAAGTCACGCCCTGGGGATCGGAATTGCTGTCGAGCACCGCCACGACCGGAATACCGAGCTTGTTCGCCTCCTCGACCGCCAGCTTCTCCTTGTTGGTGTCGATGATGAACAGGATGTCCGGCAGGCCGCCCATGTCCTTGATCCCGCCCAGCGCGCGCTCCAGCTTTTCCTTGTCGCGCGTGATGTCCAGGATTTCCTTCTTGGTCAGACCCTGGATGTCGCCGGCCAGCATCTCCTCGATCTGGCGCAGGCGCCGGATGCTGCCGGTGATGGTCTTCCAGTTGGTGAGCATCCCGCCCAGCCAGCGATGGTTGACATAATACTGGCCGCAGCGCTTGGCGGCGTCGGCCACGTATTCCGAGGCGGCGCGCTTGGTGCCGACCAGCAGCACCCGCCCGCCCGCCGCGGTCACATCACGCACCGCCCGCAGCGCCCGGTCCAGCATCGGCACCGTCTGCTGCAGGTCGATGATGTGCACCTGGTTGCGCACGCCGAACAGATACGGCGCCATGCGCGGGTTCCAGCGGCGGGTGTGGTGGCCGAAATGCACGCCGGCTTCCAGAAGCTGGCGCATGGTGAAATCGGGCATCGCCATCGGCGAAACTCCTTTCCTGACGTCCGGTTGAACCTCCGCGGGGCCAGAGCCGCCGGACACGCACGAGGTGCGCGCCAGGGAGCACCGGACCCGGACCAGCCGGGAAAGGCGCCCCGCGTGTGAATTACCGGCCTCAGCCGGCCGGCGGGGTATGGCCGAGAATCCAGCGGAAGGCAAGGCCGGGGCCCTGCCCCCGCGCGAGCGCGATCGGAACCGGTTGCATCGGATCTGCCGGCCGATCGCGCTCCAGCCCGCTGTTTTGTCGCGGAATTCTATCGCGGTTGAAGTCAACCTGATGCGATCGCGCGCGCGCCGCATCCCTGCGGTGCCGGCGCCGCCGCGCCGTCGGGGAACCCATACGCGGTCCCGGTCCGCATGGCGTTCAGAAGCCGGATATGACCGAGCCGCTTCCGCCCCCGGCGGAAGGCATCACCGGCCGGCATGCCAGGGCTGGCGATCGCGCCAGCATTGGCGATCGCGCCGATGCCGCGCTTGCGTGGCACGAGCGGTTGCGAAACCATGGCGCGCCCCGGGCCGCGTCGCGAAGCCGCCCGGCAGGCTGGCCCGGTTGCCCAGTCAAACAGGTGAATCGCATGTCGAGGATGGCCCGAGACCGGATGGCACTGCTGGCACCGCTGCTGGCAGCGTCGCTATGGGCCACCCCGGTGATCGCCTGCGATTTCGACGTGGTGAACCGCTCGGGCAGGCCGATCGGCGGATTGCGGCTCTACGACCTCGCCAACGACTATCTCGGTCAGTCCAGCCAGGGGATGCTCGCGCCCGGCCAGCGCGCGCATTTCTCGGAAGCCTCGGTGCGCACCGGGGAAGGCATCTGGCCACAGAGCTGCGATGGCGGGGTGCGGGTGGAGCTGGTGGCGGGGGCCGATCCCGACGGTATCGGCGGCAGGCGCTGCCGGGTGACCAAGCGGATCGGCCGCCCCGCCGATACGCTGCGCAGCGGCGAGGCACGGTTCGAGATCGCGATCGGCCCGGGCGATGTTTCCGGCCCTGGCAATTGCCGCGACCGCTGAGCCATCCGGCGCGCGGCCCGGGCTGAGCCGCGTTCGGCCGTTGCCGGCGGATCGTCGCAGGAACCAGACCCGCCGCGCGACCTGATCGATCCCGGTCTCGATCAGACCCGGCAAGCACGACCGTCCTGGGGGGGATCGCCTGGCCTCCGGCACGGCGGAGCGCGCCGGCATGGCGTGCCCGGCGCGGGCGGGTTCCCCCCGGCGGGCAGCGGCCGGCCGGAAAGGACCGGCAGGCCCCGCAGGGCTTGCGTGGAGGGCCGAACCCTCGCCGCCCCCGCTGGCGGAGTCTCCACCGGGGGCTCGCGTCAAAGCCGCGTCAGCGCCGCAATTCCATCCGGATCGGGCCCTCGCGCCTTCCATGGGTGAACTGGTCCACCACCGGATTGCCGCTGTCCATCAGCGAAGTGGCCGGTCCGGCCCAGATGATCCGGCCGCCATGGATCATCGCCGCGTGATCGCCGATGCGCCGCGCGCTCGCCATGTCATGGGTGATGGCGAGCGCGGTGCCACCCAGCCCCCGCACGCATTCCACCAGCAGCCCGTCGATCACCGCGCCCATGATCGGATCGAGCCCGGTGGTCGGCTCGTCGAAGAACATGATATCGGGCCTGGCGGCGATGGCGCGGGCGAGTGCCACGCGCTTCTGCATCCCCCCCGACAATTCCGCCGGCGACATCTCGCCCACGCTGGCCGCGAGCCCGACCTGGGCCAGGAAATCCCCCGCCCCCCCCCGCGCCTCCGCCCGGCCGATCCAGCCGGTTGCCAGCAGGCCGAAGGCGACGTTCTCCCAGCCCGGCAGGCTGTCGAAC
>DAICZL010000665.1 GCA_027311165.1 bacterium | reverse complement strand
CTTCGACCTGATCTACACCATCACCAATGGCGGCCCGGGCACATCGACCGAAACCCTGGCCACCAAGACCTATGACACGGCGTTCGTGCTGTTCGAGACCGGGCGGGCCTCCGCGCTCGGCAATTTCAGCGCGATGGTGGTGATCGTGCTGGTCAATCTGTACTTCCAGGCGATCCGGCAGAGGGCGCGGGCATGAACGCCGGGGTGGTCCGCCCGGCGGGATGGGGACGCAGCCTGGCCGCTGCGCTGGTGGGTCTGGTCTATGTCTCCCCGGTGCTGTGGATGGTGCTGGCCGCGTTCAAGACCCGCCAGGATGCGCTGGCGACGCCGCCCAGGCTGTTCTTCCGCCCCACGCTGGAACATTACTGGAGCCTGTTTCATCGCGTCTCGGCCGATGGCGCCCAGATCTTCCCGACCAGTTTCGCCCGTTACATCGTCAACAGCATCGCCATCGCCTCGGTGAGTGTCTCGCTCGCTCTGCTGCTGGGCGGGCTCGCCGCCTACGGGTTCGCGCGCCTGCCGATCCGCGGCCGCGGACCGCTCCTGTTCTACATCCTGGCATTGCGGATGATCCCGCCGCTGGCCGCGATCGTGCCGCTCTATGTCATCTTCAGCCGCATCGGGCTGGGCGGCAGCTATCTCGGCATCGTCCTGGTCTATACCGCGTTCAACCTACCTTTCGCGATCTGGATGCTGAAAAGCTTCCTCGACGAGCTACATCGGCCGATCGAGGAGGCGGCCTGGCTGGACGGCAGTTCGGATCTGCGCATTCTCTGGCGCATCTGCCTGCCGCAGATCCGCGCCGGGCTGGCCGCCACCGCGATCATCGGATTGCTGTTCACCTGGAACGACTTCCTGTTCGCGCTGATGCTCACGGGGTCCGATACCCGCACCCTGCCGGTCGCGATGGCGCGGGTGATGGGCGCCGATGTCGGCACCGACTGGGGGGTGTTCGCGGCGATCGGCACGATCTATCTGGCGCCGGCGCTGCTGGTGGCGTTCTTCATGCAGAAGCAGTTGCTGCGCGGGGCGACGCTGGGGACCATTCCTTCGGGCCGGTGAGGAGGGCAAGGCCGGGGGTATCGTCTGAGGCATACCCGAGACCCGCAGCGCGTGCGGCAGGTCGACGGAAGCGGTCCGGCTGCTATGAGCTCGCCGATCCGGGCGGACCCGCTCGGTGGCCGACCGCGGCTGGTGGCAAGGGCCGTTCGGGCGGGAGGCCGGGATGATCGTTGCAGAATGCACCTATCCGGCCTAATCTGATGATGGCAGGCGGGTCGTTCCGCCACCGCTGCCGGCGCGCCTGTCGTTCGGAACATCAACCGAGATCAAAAGGAAACGTCGCGCACATCGAACAGGGGAAGGTAGCCATGCGAGCGCAGTTCATCCGTGCCGTGCCGGCCGCCGTGATCGTAGCGCTGATTGCCGCACCTTGCGCCTCTGCCGGCGATCGTTGCCGGTTCGCCTGGGCGACCGGAGCCGCGGAGACGACGTTTCCCCAGCAACTCGCATTGGATGCCGGCGACATTCCTGGCCACAGGATCCGTATATTCGAGATCCACCACGGACCGAACTCCGCCAACGAGCCGAACTGCGAAGGGCTGAAGATCGGCGACATCTGGGCACGCGGATTCGGTGACAGCATCGACCGCAACGGCCGCTCCTGGGGCTACGCGGTCTATACCTTCGACAACGGCGATAAAATTCATGCGGAATGGTCCGGGGTATCCATGGTGGCGTTCGGCGCAGACGGCTCGGTGAAGACCACCTACCAGGGAACTGCCACCTGGGTCGGCGGCACCGGCCGCTACCAGGGTGTCCGGGGCATCGAACAGGACCATGCCTTGACCGAGATGGCGATGGGGAGCCAGGGAAAGCTCGAATCAAAGACCAACGAGGCGACCAGCGAAGCGGAATACTGGTTCGAGAAGTAGGACGGAAATACACCGCCCTTCGAACCCTCGCTTCAATGA
>DAICZL010000659.1 GCA_027311165.1 bacterium | reverse complement strand
CCGACGGCCAGTCCTGGAACAGCGCCCAGTGCCACAGCGGCGGCAGCAGGCCATCCGCCGGGCTCGGCGTGCCGAATGTGGCAGCGAGCGCTTCCAGCAGCCCGGCCCGGAGCGTATCGCGCCGCGTTTCGCTGCGCCCGGACAGCAGCCCGGCTCCACCCTCGGCGCCGCCCGCTTGCGCAGCGCCGGCGGCCGATAAACCCTTGCCTGCGGGCACGTTCACGCCTGCGGGTTCATTGCCCCTTGGGGGTTCATTGCCCCTTGGGGACCCATCGTCCCCCGCGGGTTCCTCGCCCCCCGCGGGTTCCTCGCTCACTGCGGGTTCATCGCCCCCTGCGGGTTCATCGCCACCCTCCGATTCATCGACCAACAGCTGACTCATGCGGTTCTCGCGAGAGGAAGCGGGGAGCGATATCCGGACCCCGGGCATTACCGTTTCGGTAATCGGAGTCCGCTACACCCGGGGGCGGCAGATGGCCAGTGCAGAACCGTGGCACCAGCCTCGTGATGCCGGCGAGAAGGTAGGGCCGATGAGACGTGGCCGGGTTGCATGGCGGGTTCTGGCGGGCGACCGGCGCGGGGTGACCGCCGTCGAATACGCGCTGATCGGGATGTTGATCTTCCTGGTGATCGTCACCTCCGTGGGGACGCTCGGCACCGCCGTGCAGACGCTCTACCAGTCGATCGCGACGGCCTTCACGGCGGCCTGATCCACCGGGCTTGCGGCCCCCCCCCCAAGGGATGACCAAGGGATGACCAGGGGATGATCAGGGGCTGACCAGAGGGGCTGACCCGGGCGGCTGACCAGGCAGCGCCGGGCCTGGAGGGAGCCCGCGCCGGCGCGCAACCGGAAACCGCCCGAATCGCATCTACGGTCCGCTCCCGCTCCAGCTCTTGGTTCTGGCGAGCAATTTCATCGCGGTGGAAGTCAACACGAGGCGAGATCGCTCTAGAAATCGAGGTCCGCGTAATGGGCGGGCGGCGTCACCCCCGGCACGCGATCGGCCAGCACGCCGCGGAACGAGGGGCGGGACTTCATCCGCGCATACCAGTCCTTGGCCGGCGGCGAGGTCGACCAATCCACATCGCCCGCGAAATCGAGCGCCGAGAGATGACCCGCCGCCGCAAAATCGGCGAGCGACATGCTGGACCCGGCAAGCCATTTCCGCGTCTCGGCCAGCCAGCCGAGATAGTGCAGATGATGGCGCAGCTGGGTGTAGCCCAGCCGCAGCGCCGCGGCATCGGGTTCGCCGCGCCCGGCCAGGCGCTTCATGAATTTCTCGCCGAGCAGATTGCGGGTGACCTCGAAGGCGAACTTGCCGTCGAACCAGGCGACCAGGCGCCGGACCTCCACCCGCTCGGCCAGGGTGCGGCCCATCAGCGGTGTGTCCGGATAGGCCTCTTCCAGATATTCGCAGATCGCCCCGGAATCGGCGATGGCGAGCCCGTTATCCTCGATCAGCGTCGGCACCGTGCCGGCCGGATTCAGTTCCAGATATTCCGGGCGGCGTTCCCAGACCTTCTCCAGACGCAGTTCGAACGGCAGACGCTTCTCCGCCAGCACGAGGCGGACCTTGCGCGAAAACGGCGACAGCGGCAGGTGATATAGGTATCGCATCGCCCGCCTTATGGCACCGCCGGCCGGTGGCGCCAAGAAACCCCCCCCGCCGGCAGTTTCCCTCCACGCCAGACACCGCCAGCGCCCCGGGGGCGGATACCACAACCCAGACGCCCCAGGCTTGTGCCGCCCAGGCT
>DAICZL010000658.1 GCA_027311165.1 bacterium | reverse complement strand
CACTGGCACCCCGGATGCCGGCATCCCGGATGCCAACGCCCCGGACACCGGCACCCCGGACACTGGCACCCCGGACACCGGCGCCCCTGCCGCCGGCGTCACGGATGCCGGCACCCCGGATGCCAACGCCCCGGACACCTGCACCCCGGACACTGGCGCCCCGGACACTGGCGCCCCAGACACTGGCGCCCCAGACACCGGCACTCCTGCCGCCGGCCCCCCGGCTGCCGGCGACCACGCGACCGGCGCCCTCGCCGGTGCCGCCGCGGGGGAGGACGTTCGCAACCCCGCCAACCGCGGCGACATCGTGGGAACGGTGATCGCGGCCAGCCCGGCGCAGATCGACCAGGCGCTGGCCGATGCCGTGCTGGCAGCACCGTCCTGGGCCGCGACCGCGCCCGAAGCGCGCGCCGCCTGCCTGCGCCGCACCGCCGATCTGCTGCAGGCCCGGCGCCTGCCCCTGTTCGCTCTGCTGGCGCGCGAGGCCGGCAAAACCAGCGCCGCCGCCATCGCCGAACTGCGCGAGGCGGTGGATTTCCTGCGCTACTACGCCGCCCGGATCGAGGCCGGCTTCGCCAACGCAACCCATCTGCCGCTGGGTCCGGTGGTCTGCATCAGCCCGTGGAACTTCCCGCTGGCGATCTTCACCGGCCAGATCGCCGCGGCCCTGGCCGCGGGCAATCCCGCGCTCGCCAAGCCGGCCGAGGAAACCCCGCTGATCGCCGCACAGGCGGTCGCGATCCTGCACGAGGCCGGGGTGCCGCGCGCCTGCCTGCAGCTGCTGCCCGGCGCCGGGGAGACCGGGGCCCGGCTGGTCGCCAATCCGCGCTGCCAGGGGGTGAGGTTCACCGGCTCGACCGAGGTGGCGCGGCTGATCCAGCGATCGCTGGCCCGCCGCCTGTCCGCCACCGGCCGGCCGGTGCCGCTGATCGCCGAGACCGGCGGGCAGAACGCGCTGGTGGTGGATTCCTCGGCGCTGGCCGAGCAGGTGGTGGCCGATGTGCTGGTCTCGGCCTTCGACAGCGCCGGCCAGCGCTGTTCGGCGCTGCGCCTGCTCTGCGTGCAGGACGATGTCGCCGACCACATCCTCACCCTGCTGAAGGGCGCGCTGGCCGAATTGCGGATCGGCGATCCCGCCCTGCTCGAGACCGATATCGGCCCGCTGATCTCCGCCGAGGCGTGCCGGACGGTGCAGGCCCATCTCGCGCGGATGCGCGCGGCCGGCCACGATGTGCATCAGGGGACGCTGCCGGCCGGCTGCGCGGCGGGCAGTTTCGTGGCCCCCGCGATCATCGAGATCGACGATGTCGCGGCGCTGGGGCGGGAGGTGTTCGGCCCGGTCCTGCACGTGCTGCGCTACCGGCGCGCGCGGCTCGACCAGATGATGGAAGCGATCGGCGCCACCGGCTACGCCCTGACCTTCGGCGTGCACAGCCGCATCGAGGAGACCATCGCCCGCACCCTCGCTTTGGCCGAAGCGGGCAATCTCTATGTCAACCGCAACCTGATCGGCGCGGTGGTCGGGGTGCAGCCATTCGGCGGCCACGGCCTGTCCGGCACCGGGCCCAAGGCGGGCGGGCCCCTGTCGCTGCACCGGCTGCTCGCCGCCGCCCCGCCGCCGCGATGGACGGATGCGCCCTCCGGCCTGCCCGCGCCGGCGGCGCGGATCTGGCGGGACTGGCTGATCCGGCAGGGCTGGCTGGCGGCCGCCCAGGACTGCGCCGCCTGCATCGCCGCCTCGCCCGCCGGCGTCGCGATCGATCTGCCGGGGCCGGTCGGCGAGCGCAACCAGTATCTGATCGGCCCGCGCGGGGCGGTGCTGTGCCACGCCTCCGACACGCAGGCGGCACTGGCGCAGATCTCGGCCGCCCTGGCGACCGGCAATTCGGTGCTGCTGGACGGCGCCGCGGCGGCGCTGGCGCGGGACCTGCCCGAGGCGCTGGGCGGCTGGATCCGCCCCGCCGGGCCTGAGGATGTGGACCGGGGGGCGTTCGACATCGCCCTGTGCGAGAGCGACGGGCCGGGGCTGCTGCGTCTGGCCGGGCGCCTCGCGGCGCGGGAGGGACCGATCGTGACGCTGCTGGCCGCCAGCCCGGAGGCCGCGCCGGGCCGTCGCTACCGGCTGGAATCGCTGCTGCGCGAGCGCTCGATCAGCACCAACACGACGGCGGCCGGGGGGAATGCGCAGCTGATGACGCTGGGCTGAACGGGCGGACCTGGCAGGCCAGGGCCGAAGGGGGGCTGTCGGCATGGCCCACCGGGACCACCAGCAGCGTCGCGCCACTTGCAACCGTTCGGCCGCGCGCCCCGGAGGGACCGGCTGGTCCCGATCTGCCGTCCCCCGATCTGCCGTCCGCGGAGGGACCGGCTGGTCCCGATCCGCCGTCCGCGGCGGGACCGGCGCATCGCGATCCGCCGCTCGGCCCCGCTCGTCCCTGGCCGGTCCCGACCTGCCGCGGCGGCAGCCTCCCCGCCTCGACTCATGCCGGCCCCCCGCGCCGGCCCTATCCCCGCTGCTTGACCAGCGGCGGCACGAATTGCGGTTCGGTGTCCCAGGGAAACAGGATCCAGGTATCCTGCGAGACCTCGGTGACGAAGCTGTCCACCACGTCCTTGCCCGCCGGCTTGGCATAGACGCAGGCGAAATGCGCCCGCGGCAGCAGGGCGCGCACCACCCGCGCGGTGCTGCCGCTGTCCACCAGGTCATCGACGATCAGGAAGCCGGTCCCATCGCCGGCGGCGCTCGGCGCCTTGGTCACCACCGGGTGGCCGCGCTGCTCCTCGTCATAGCTGACGACGGAGACGCTCTCGACCAGCCGGCAATCGATCTCCCGCGCCACGATCGCGGCGGGGATCAATCCGCCGCGGGTGATGGCGACGATGCCGCGATAGGGCCCGCGATCCATCAGCCGCCAGGCCAGGGCGCGGGCGTCGCGATGCAGCTGGTCCCAGGTGACGGTGTAGTAATGCTCCGCCATCAGAACAGCCGCCCGCCCGGGGGCACCGCGAAATCCGGCCGGATCAGCACCACCGCGCCGTCCGCGTCCGGCATGCCCAGGGTCAGGACCTCGCTGTCGAACGGGCCGATCCGGCGTGGCGGGAAATTCACCACCGCGCAGACCTGCCGGCCGATCAGCTGATCGGGCCGGTAGTGCACGGTGATCTGCGCCGAGGATTGCCGGATGCCCAGTTCCGGTCCGAAATCGATCCACAGCCGGTAGGCGGGCTTGCGCGCCTGCGGAAAGGGCTGGGCATCGACGATGGTGCCGACACGGATATCCAGACGCTCGAAATCCTCGATCCCGACCGGTTCGGCCATGCCGGGGGTCTTACAGTCCCTGCAGGCGGCGGAAGGCGAAGCTCGTGCGGCACTCTCCGCTGACCACCGTCGCGGCCAGATGCCCGTCGATCAGCGTGCCGTCCAGCGTCGCGCCGTTGCGCTCGGCGTGCAGCTTGCCGTCCTTGGCGATGACGACGATGAAGATCGTGGCCGGGGTATAGGCATAGACCAGCGTGCCGTCGCCGATCGTGAGGATGCCGGATGCGCTGTTCGGGCAGACCGGCCCGGCGCCGGCGGTCAGTTGCACATCGCCCTTGTACGCCCCGTCGAAGGGCAGGCCCGGGCTGGTCGGCCCGCGCGGAGGATCCCACACCACGAAATTCTCCCGGCCGGTACAGCTCGTCAGCAGGCCCAGAGCGAGGGCGAACGGCAGGGTCTTGCGCACGACGGCTCTCCTGGCGGGAACGCCACTGATCTGACCGAAATCGCCGCCGATAAGCAAGCCCCGGGGCAGGCCCTCGCCCGGTCGGGTCTCGGCCCCCGCGGGGCGGGGCCCGGCCCTGGCGTGCGGCCGCGTGGCGATGCCCCCGGCCATCACCGCCGCCGCGCCGCGCCGAACCTTCGTTCCAGCACCTGGCCGGTCAGCGACAGCGCCAGGCAGGCGATGAAGAACACCAGGGCGGCGAAGACATAGCCCTCCCGCGCGAGGCCGAGCCAGGCCTGGTCCTTCAGCGACTGGTTGACCACGCCCATCAGCTCGGCCAGGCCGACGATGGAGACCAGGGTGGTGTCCTTGAACAGATCGACGACGATATTGATGATGCCGGGGATCGACACCCGCAGCGCCTGCGGCAGCACCACCAGCAGCTGCGCCTTGGCGTGGTGCATGCCCAGCGCCATCGCCGCCTCGGCCTGGCCCTGCGGCACCGATTGCAGGCCGCCGCGAACCACCTCGGCCAGATAGGCGCTCTCGAACAGGCTCAGCACCACGATCGCGCGGACCAGGGTGCCGACATTCATGCCGTCGGGCAGGAACATCGGCAGCATCACCAGCCCCATGAACAGCACGCCGAGCAGCGGCACGCCGCGCCAGATCTCGATGAAGCCGGTGCTGCCCCAGCGCAGGATCGGCAGGGTCGAGCGCCGGCCGAAGGCCAGCAGCACGCCGAGCGGCAGCGCGAAGACCAGCACCGCGAAGGACAGCGCGACATTCAGCATCAGCCCGCCCCAGTCGCCGACGCCGACCGGGGCGAGGCCGAAGACCCCGCCCAGCAGCAGCACGAGGCCCAGCACCGGCACCCCGAGCAGCAGCAGCAGCATCCAGACGCCCTGGCGGTGGCGGGCGAACAGCGTGGGCACCGCGACGGCGAGCAGCAGCGCCAGCGCCAGATCCACCCGCCAGCGCTCGGCCGGCGGGAAATGCCCGTAGAAGAACAGCGGCAAGCGCGCCCGGATGAACGCCCAGCAGGCCCCGTCGGGGCTGCAGGCCTTGCGGCTCAGCCCGTCCCAGGTGGCATCCAGCAGCGCCCAGTGCAGGAACGGTGGCAGCACCAGGGCGAACAGGCCCAGCATCGCCAGTGTCAGCGCCGCGCGGGTCCAGCTGCCGAACAGCCCGGCCAGCAGGGCGCGCGCCCTTGCGGTGCCCATCTCAGCGCCCCTGCTGCATCAGCCGGCGGTTCCAGGCATTCATCAGCGCCGAGGTCGGCAGGTTGATCGCCAGGAACAGCGCCATGATCAGCGCCATCACCTCGACCGCGCGGCCGGACTGGTTCAGCACCGTGCGGCCGAAGATCTGCAGCACGTCGGGGTAGCCGATCGCGGCCCCCAGCGTGGTGGACTTGATGATGTTCAGATACTGGCTGGTGAGCGGGGGCACCAGCAGGCGCAGCGCCTGGGGCAGGATCACCAGCGACATGGTCCGCCCGCGCGAGAGGCCGATGCTGTAGGCGGCCTCGGTCTGGCCGTGGGGAATGGCCAGGATGGCGGCGCGGATGCTCTCGGAGATGAAGGCCGAGGTATAGACCGAAATACCCAGCCACAGCGCGATCAGCTCCGGCGGCAGCCGCATCCCGCCGGTGAAGTTGAAGCCCTGCAGCCGCGGCACATCCCACTCCGCCAGGGCCAGGCCGGCCGCCAGCCAGACGAGCAGCAGCCCCGGCGCCAGCCACGCGCCGGCCGGCCGCTCCGCCCGCCTGGCCATCCGGCCCAGCACCGAAAGCAGGACCAGCACGGCGCCGCCCAGCCACATCAGCCCGGGCAGCGCCGGCGTCGGGATCAGCAGGCCACGGACATTGAGGAAGAACCCGACCCCCAGCACCAGGCTCTGCCGCGGCGGCGGCAGCGCCGCCAGGAACACGTAGTAGACGAAGATGATCTGCAGCAGCTGGGGGGTGTTGCGCACCAGCTCGACGATCCCGCGCGCGGTGCCGCCGGCCAGCGGATTGCCCGACAGGCGCATCAGCGCCAGCAGCAGACCGAGCGCGGAGGCGAGCGCGATCGACATCACCGCCGCCAGCAGCGAGTTCACCGCGCAGACCACCAGCGCCCAGCCGTAGCTGTCGGTCAGCTGCCAGCCCAGCAGGTGGAACGGGATGTCGAAGCCGGCGGGATGGGACAGGAAGTCGAAGCCGAAGGTGATGTTGCGGCTCGCCATGTTCTGCGCCGCGTTGCGGGCGAGCAGCAGAACCAGCGCGGCGGCGGCGGCCACCACGCCCAGTTGCCAGAGCGCGGCCGCCGCAGCGCCGCGTGCCCGTGGGGCCGGCGGCGCTGCGGTCATGCCCATCGGATCAGCGGAACGGCAGCGGGTAGTGCAGGCCGCCATGGGTGTAGAGATTGTTCAGCCCGCGCGGCAGACCGAGCCCCTTGGGGCCGAAATACGCGTCGTACAGCTCGCCGTAATTGCCGACGGCCTTGATCGCCCGCAGCGCCCAGTCGTCGTCCAGCCCCATCAGCTTGCCGAAGCCGCCTTCCACGCCCAGCAGCCGGCGGATGAATGGATCGTTGCTGGTCTTCATCTGGTCCGCATTGGCGCGGGTCACGCCGAACTCCTCGGCGGATTTCAGCGCGGTATCGACCCAGAACAGGATCTTCGCCCACTGGTCGTCGCCGCTGCGGGCATGGATGCCGAGCGGCTCCTTGCTGATCAGCTCGGGCAGGATCACCCAGTCCTCGGGCGTCTTCACGGTCGAGCGCAGTGCCGCGACGCTGCCGCTGTCGTCGGTGTAGCCGTCGCAGCGTCCCGCCTCCATCGCCGCGATCGCCTCCTCGGTCTTCTCGAAC
>DAICZL010000651.1 GCA_027311165.1 bacterium | reverse complement strand
CGCCTGGTCCCCTCATCCCGTGCGCCCCGGCTGAAAGGCTTGCCGCCCGCCCGCCGATCGGTCAGGAAGGCTCCGGAGCGGGGCCGGACGGGACGATGACCGACAGTTTCGTTTATGCGCTGGTGGCGCTGCTGGTCATCTTCGATCCGCCCGGCACCGCCGTGCTGTTCGCGGCGATGACCCCGAACGACACCGCCGGGGAACGCCGCCAGCAGGCCGTCCGCGCCTGCCTGATCGCCTTCCTGGTGCTGGCCGGGTTCGGCCTGGGCGGGGAAGTGCTGCTGCGCACGCTGGGCATCGGGCTGGGGGCGATGCGCATTGCCGGCGGCATCCTGCTGTTCCTGACCGCCGCCGACATGGTGACCGCCCGCGGTGCCCTGCGCCAGACCGGAGCGGAGCGGGAAGCCGCGATCCGCACCGAGGAAGATATCAGCGTGTTCCCCCTGGCAATCCCGCTGATCGCAGGGCCGGGGGCGATGACCACGATGGTGCTGCTGCGCTCGGCCGCCGGCAATGATCCCTGGCAGCTGGCGGCGATCCAGGCCGCGCTGGTGGTGGCGATCGGGGTGACGTTCCTGGGGCTGCTGACGGCGCAGTGGCTCGCCCGTCTGCTGGGCGAGACCGGATCGAACGTCATCGGCCGGGTGCTGGGCGTGCTGCTGGCGGCGCTGGCGGCCCAGATCACGCTCGATGGCGTGCATCAGAGCCTGGGCCTGCCGGTCACCGGGACGCCGTGATCCCCCCGGCTGGTCCCCCTGCGGCTGGCCCTCCCCTGCGGCTGGTCCTCCCCTGCGGCTGGCCGGGGGGCGGAGCCGAAGCCGCGGCCCGGAAGTGGAGCGTAGACAGACGATAGGGCTGGCGCCCCGGTCCTGGGGTATCCTGATCCCGTTTCTGGCGGGCCGGGATGAGCTGGCGCAGGGCAAGGCCGGGGATCACCAGTCCCGCGGAGCGGGTGGGATCACCAGTCCAGCGGAGCGGGTGGGATCACCAGTCCCGCGGAGCGGGTGGGATCACCAGTCCCGCGGAGCGGGTGGGATCACCAATCCCGCGGAGCGGGTGGGATTATCAGTCCCGCGGAGCGGGCGGGATTATCAGAGGCACGGCGCGGCGATCTCGGCGCGCGGTTGGCGAACACAGAGGCAGACGCATGGATCAGTCCCAATCAGGCCAGACGGCGACGCTCGCTGTGCGCGCCTATCTGCTGGGGGCGAGGCTCGAGATCAAGGGCTTCGAAGGCGAGAGCGCCATCGCGGTCACCCCGCTGACCCTGCGCGTCGAGGGCGGTGGCACCGCCATGCTGTTCCGCTACGGCGCCGCGGTGCTGATCGATGTGCCGCCGGCGGCCGAGGCGCGGCTTCTGGGCGAGCTCTCAGCAAGGGTGGTCGAGCCGATCACCCCGCGGGAGACCGAGCAGGCGCAGATCCGCATCACCCCCGACCGCGAGGACCAGCTCGACCCGAACGGGGTGATCCTGCTGCAGGCGGCCTCGCCCGAGCGGCTGCAGATCGTCGCCAGCGCGCTCGCGAAAAGCGTGGTGCTGGCCCATTACGAAGGCCGCATCGCCGAGGCCTTCGACCGGATCGAGCCGCTGGCCGACCGGCTGCGCGGCCAGGGCACCGTGGGCTCGCGCCCGCGGGATCTGCTGCGCCAGATCGGCAGCGTGCTCAAGACCCAGCAGATCATGGTGGGCCGGGTCGAGGTCGAGGAAGAGCCCGAGATCCTGTGGATACACCCGGAGTTCAAGCGCCTCTATGGCCGCCTGGTCGAGGAATACGAGCTGCGCGAGCGGGCGCGGGCGATCGAGCGCAAGCTCGATCTGGTGCAGGACAGTATCGATACCCTGCTCGACCTGGTGCAGAACCAGCGCAGCGTGCGGCTGGAGATCCTGGTGGTGCTGCTGATCGGCATCGAGATCCTGCTGTCGGGTTTCGATATCCTGCACCGCTTCGTGTGGTAGGACGCGCCTGCGCCGCCTGCGCCGCCTGCGCCGCCTGGGCCGCCCCGCCTGCGCCGCCCCGCCTGGGCCGCCTGGGCCGCCTGCGTCAGCTCCGCGTCAGCGTCCGGCGCAGGAACTCGCGCGCCCGGTCGTGCCGGGGGCTGGTGAAGAAGCTCGCCGGGGGGGCGTCCTCGATCACCCTGCCGGCATCCATGAACAGCACGCGGCTGCCGATCTCCCCGGCGAACTGCATTTCATGGGTCACCACCAGCATGGTCATGCCCTGGCGGGCGACGCTGCGGATCACCTCCAGCACCTCGCCCACCAGTTCGGGATCGAGCGCGGAGGTGGGTTCGTCGAACAGCATCAGCTTGGGATGCATCGCAAGGGCGCGGGCGATCGCCACGCGCTGCTGCTGGCCGCCGGAGAGCTGGGCGGGGCGCTTGGCGGCGTGCTCGGACAGGCGCACGAGGTCGAGCTGTGCGGCGGCGAGCCGCCGCGCCTCGGCGAGCGGGCGGTGCAGCACCCGGTGGGGCCCGATCGCGACATTGTCGAGCGCGCTCAGATGCGCGAACAGGTTGAATCGCTGGAACACCATGCCGATCGCCCGCCGCTTGCGCGCGGTCGCATCCGGTCCGTCGGCGGTCAGGCGGCCGGCCTTCCATTCTCCCCCCATGTCGGTGCCATCCAGCACGACGCTGCCTTCCGAAGGCAGCTCGATCCGGTTGATGCAGCGCAGCAGGGTGGATTTGCCGGCCCCGCTCGGCCCCACCACCATCACGATCTCGCCGGCCGCGACATCGAGATCGACCCGGTCCAGCACCGGCACCTCGCCATAGATCTTCGACAGGCCGCGGATCCGGAGCAGTGTCATGCGAGGCGCTTCTCGACATAGTCCGAGACCAGCGACAGCGCCGAGATGATCACCAGGTAGAACACCGCCAGCAGCGCGTACAGCTCGAACGGGGTGAAGCGTTCGGCGATGATCACCTGCGCCGAGCGGGTGAGCTCGGAGATCGAGATCACCGACAGCAGCGACGAGCTTTTCACCAGGGTGATCACCTCGTTGGTGAGCGGCGGGGTGATCCGGCGCAGCGATTGCGGCAGCAGGATGAACAGCACGCGCTGGCGGTTGGTCATGCCGATCGCCAGCGCCGCCTCGGTCTGGCCGGGATCGATCGACTGCAGCCCGGCCCGGACGATTTCCGCGACGAAGCCGCCGGCGTTGAAGGACAGCGCGGCCACGCCGCTCCAGAAGCTGGACAGTTCCAGGCCGAATTGTGGCAGGGCGAAATACACCAGGAACACCTGCACCAGCGCCGGCGTGCCGCGGACGAAATACACATAGGCCCGCACCAGCAGCTTCACCGGCCACAGATCCGACAGGCTGAACAGCCCGCAGGCGATCCCGACGCTGGTGCCGAACAGCATCGACAGCGCCGAGATCTGCAGGGTCACCACCGCGCCGCGGGCCAGGTA
>DAICZL010000650.1 GCA_027311165.1 bacterium | reverse complement strand
GAGCCACCCTGGGAGAAGTGCCCCAGGGAGAAGCCACCCAGGGGGAGGTGCCTTGGGGGAGGCCCCCGCTGGTAAGCGCCCCCGGGGGGGAAGCCCCGTGGGGAACGCGCCCCACGGAAAAGCCCGCCAGGGGGAGGCGCCTTGGGGAAGGCGCCCCGCTGGTCAGTCTCCGGGGGGGAATCGCTCCGGGGGTCAGGCGCCCCCGAGGGACGCGCCCCGCGAGGGACGTGCCCTGGGGGAGCAGCCCCCGGGGGAAACGCCAGAGCGCAGCGCCCTCGGGCAGTGCCTTGCGTCAGTGGCCGAGATGGCTGTCGAAGAACGACGCGATCTCGCCGAACGCCTCCTTGGTTTCGGGCAGGCGGTCGTCGAACTGGTATTGCGCGTGGGACTGGCCCTCGAACACGACCAGCGTGGCATCGATGCCGGCCCGGCGCAGGTTGCGGTGCACCCGCACGGTGTTGCTCAGCAGCAGATCACGCGTGCCGGTGGTCAGGATCGCCGGCGGAAACCCGTGCATGTCGCCATAGACCGGCGAGATCAGCGGGTCCTTCAGGTCGTGGCCCTGCGCGTAGATCACCGTGGCGGCATCGCAGAACCCGTCGCGGGAGACCAGGATGTTGTCCACCTTCTCGTTGGTGTAGAAACTATCCCCGGTCTTGGTGGCATCGGACATCGGCGTGCCGGGCGCGATCGCCCCGGGCATCGGCAGGCCCTTCTCACGCGCGCGCAGCACCATCTCCAGCGCCAGCGCCCCGCCGGCCGAGGTACCGAAGAAGGCGATGTTCTTGGCATCGGTGGTCTTCAGCGCTTCCCTGTAGACTGCGACGGCATCGTCGAGCGCGGCCGGGAAATAGGCTTCCGGCGGCATCCGGTAATCCACCGAGATCACCTTGTACTGGCCGAACGCGGCCATCATCATCGCCTCGGTGGTGCCCGACAGGCCCGGGAACAGCACGTAGCAGCCGCCATGGACATGGATCAGCACCTTGTTCTGGTGCTGGGGCGGGATCGTCTCGGGGGTGACCATGAACACCTTGACCCCGCCCATGGTCGCGGGTTCGACCGAGACATGCAGCCGCTCGCGGATCGCCGGGATGCCCTTCACCACCCGCTCGGCCTGGGCGTCGGCGAAGGCGCGGGCTTCCGCGCCGGTCTGCCACAGCTTGTCCCAGTTCGGGTTGAGCGGCGCGGCGATGAAGGTCTGCATCCCCGGGCTGATATCGGCGGTCGGCACCGGCAGGGTCTTGGCGGGCACCTGCAGCGGTGTCAGCGGCGCGTCGGCGGCGAGGGCCGCAACCGGGGCGACGGCCAGCGGGATCACGGCGAGCGCGATCAGGGCAAAGGCGACCGGGGCGAATGCGACCGGGGCGAGCGCGACCGGACTTCTGGTCTGCATGGACGGTTTCCTCGATTTTTTCGGGTTGCTCGATGGCACCCTGTTGGGACGTGGCGCAGTCTTGGCAGGGGCAGTCTTGGCAGGGGCAGTCTTGGCACGGCAGTCAGGG
>DAICZL010000640.1 GCA_027311165.1 bacterium | reverse complement strand
GGGCTCGCCGATACGCCCCCCGCCATCGCCGAGCGCCATGTCAGTCTCAACCTGCGCCAGCTCGGCGCGGCCGGGCCGATGACGATGCGCGGCACCAGCCCGATCCAGGGCGTGCAGTTCGGCATTCGTACCGATGAGGTGGTCACGGCGGCCGAGCTCAGCCTGTCGGGGGCGCTGTCGCCGGCGCTGCTGCCCGAGGAAAGCAATGTCACCGTCACTCTGAACGAGCAGTATCTCGGCACCATTCCGGTCAACCGCGACCAGCCGGACTTCGAGAGGCTGCTGCTGCCGGTCAGCCCGGCCTTCTTCCAGGATCTCAACCGGCTGAATTTCCGCTTCGCCGGCCGCTATACGACCGAGTGCAACGATCCGCTCTCGCCACTGCTCTGGGCCACCGTCTCGGATGTCTCGGTGCTGAACCTGACACTCGACCGGCTGCCGGCCAGGCGTGACCTCGCCCGGTTGCCGCGGCCCTTTTTCGACAGTCATGACGGCCAGAAGCTCACGCTGCCCTTCGTGCTGGCGCCAGGGGGGGGTGGCAATGACGTGCTGCGCGCCGCGGCGATCGCGGCGTCCTGGTTCGGCCGGCTGGCCGAGGATCGCGGCGCGGCGTTTCCGGTCCTCACCGAGCCGCCGGCCGAGGGCAATGGCGTCGTGGTGGTTTCCGGCGGGCAGACCCCGTCCTGGCTCCCTTTTTTGGCCCCGCTCGCCGGCCCGACGATCGCGGTGCTGGCCAATCCCCGCGATCCGTTCGGCTCGCTGCTGGTGATCGCCGGACGCAACGGCGAGGAGACGGTGGCGGCCGCCGGCACGCTCGCCCTCGGCGCCGCCGCCCTCGGCGGAGCCAGCGCCGTGGTCGGCGCCCCGGCCGCGGCGGCGCGGCTGCCCTATGACGCGCCGGCCTGGATTCCGACCGACCGGCCGGTGAAACTCGGCGAACTGGTCGATCCGGCGGCGCTGCAGGGCACCGGCTACGTGCCCGGCACCTTCCACGTGCCCTTCCGCACCGCGCCCGATCTGATCACCTGGCGCGGCCTGCCGTTCCGCGCCGATATCCGCTTCCGCGCCCCCCCCGCGCCGATCGAGGATCTGGCGGTCTCGCGCCTCGATCTCAGCCTGAACGGGATGTTCCTGCGCAGCTATCCCCTGGCCGGGCCCGAGCCGCCGCTCGCCTGGCTCACCGCGGCGGCCGGGCTCGGCACCTTCACCCGCCGGGCGGAGACGGTGATCCCGCCCTACATGCTGTATGGCCAGAACGATCTGCAATTGTATTTCGACGCCCGCCCGCTGCGCCGCGGCGCCTGCGTCGCGATCCCCGAGGATCTGCGCATGTCGGTCGATCCCGACAGCACGATCGACCTCTCGCGCGCCTGGCGGTTCGCGACCCTGCCTGATCTGGGCTTCTTCGGCAGCTCCGGCTTCCCCTTCACCCGGCTCGCCGATCTGTCGGAGACCACGGTGGTGCTGGCGGAGCGGCCGGGCGCGGCAGAGCTCGGCGCGTTTCTCGGCCTGATGGGCCGGCTGGGGGCGCTGACCTTCTACCCGGTGACCGGGCTGCAGGTGACCAGGCCGGGCGACGGCCCGGTGCCGCCGGGGCGGGACGTCCTGATGCTGGGCACGTTCGGGCAGATGGAGGGCGCGGCGGATCTGCTGGCCGACAGCCCCTTCGCGCTGCGGGGCGGACGGCTTTCGGTGCGGCTGCCCGACCGGCCGAGCCTGCCCTGGCGCGGCTTCGCCAACCCGGTCGCCGAGGATCGTGCGCGCGCCGCTGCGGCCTTGTCGGTGCCGTTCGAGCCGGGGGCGGCGGCGATGATCGGCCTGCCGGGCCCGGCCGGTCGGTCGGTGGTGGCGCTGCTGGCGGCCAGCCCGCCGGGGCTGGAGGCGCTGGTGGCGGCGCTCGGCGATCCGGCCAGGCTGGCCGAGCTGCGCGGCGATCTGGCGATCCTGGGCGGCGGGCGGATCACCGCCTTCCGCACCGGCCCGACCTACACGGTGGGGCATCTGCCGTTCTGGCTGTATCTGGACTGGCAGTTGCGCGACCAGCCGGCGGCGATCCTGGGCCTGATGCTGCTGGGCACCGCATTGGTGGCGACCTTCCTGAACTGGGCGGTGCGCCGGCGCGCCGGGCGGCGGCTGGGGCGGGTCGCATGACCTGGGGCGGCATGACCTGGGGTGGCATGATCCCGTCGTCGCGGCCGAGCGCGGGCCCGCCCCGCCGGACCTGGCCACGCGCGGCACGGCTGGTGTTGCTGGTCGTCCCACCGTTCTGCCTGCCGCCAGATGCCGCCCGTGCCCAGACCGTGCCGGCGGCGAAGCCGATCGGTCAGATCTCGCAAGGCCCCGGTGCCTCGGGTCCAGGTGTGCCGGGTCCAGGCGTCCCGGGTCCAGGCATCCCCGGACCAGGCATCCCGGGACCGGGCATCCCGGGACCGGGCATCGCGGCACCGGGCATCGCGGGTCCGGGCTCCCCGCGTGCGGACCTGCCCGGCCAGAATGCGCCAGGGATAAGCGGGCCTGGCCAGACCGTCCCGGCAAATGCTCCCGATGTGGCGACGGCATCGGCTGCGGCCTCATTGCCGCTATCGGCAGGCCCCCCGGCGCCTCCGCTCCAGCCCCCGCCGCTCCTGCCGGCGCCTCGCCCGGTGGCCGCCTCCGTCTCGCCCGCCGTGCAGGCGCTGCTGGCGCAGGCCCGCTTCTGGCAGGCACAGAACCAGCCCGAGCAGGCGCTGAAGTCGCTCGCAAGGGCGCTGGAGGCCGATCCGTCCAATCCGGACGCGCTGGCGCTGCAGGCGATCATCGCCGCCGAGCGTGGCGACCGCCGCACCGCCGGCAGCGCGCTGACGACACTGCGCGGCCGCGATCCGCAGGATGGACGGATCGGCGCGGTGGAGCAGGCGCTGAAGCTCGGCGCGATCGATCCGGCGGGGCTGGCCGAGGCGCGGCGCCTCGCCGCCGAGGGCCGCGGCCCGGCTTCGGTCGCGCGCTATCAGCGGCTGTTCCGCGGCGGCCCGCCGCCTGACGGGCTGGCGGTGGAGTACTACCAGACCCTGGCCGGCACCGAAGGCGGCTATGAACCGGCGCGTGAGGGTCTGGCGGGGCTGGTCGCCCGCGCCCCGCAGGACCGGCATGCCGCGCTCGCCTATGCCGAGCTGCTGAGCTACCGGGATGCGACGCGTCCGCAGGCGATCACGCGCCTGGCCGGCCTCGCCGCCGATCCCGCGACCGCCGAGGCGGCCACCCGCGCCAGGCGCCCGGCGCAGCTCTGGCTG
>DAICZL010000638.1 GCA_027311165.1 bacterium | reverse complement strand
CCCCCAAGCAATGCCGGGTCCAGGGACCGCCGGTCCCTGGCGGGTCCCAAGGGGCCATGGGGGCAGAGCCCTCGCCTTGTCTGATTCGCTGACGAGGCCGCACCTCGGCCTTGCCGGTCTTGAACCAGGCTCCGTCCCCGCCCCCGCTGGCAAACCCGTCCCCGCGCCACTATGGTGCGCCGCTTCCGGGAAGGGACGATCCATGCTCGCAGTCTTGCGCCGCTCGCTCAACACCTGGCCGGTGCGGCTGTTCTTCCTGCTGCTGGTGCTCGCGTTCATGAGCTGGGGCGTCGGCGATGTCGTACGCAATCTCGGCCAGCCGAACTGGGTCGCCAAGGTCGGCGATCAGACGGTGGGCCTGCCGGAGCTGCAGGCCGCCTATCAGCGGCAGTTGGCCCAGCTCACCCGCATGCTGGCCGGGCGGATGGAGCCCACGCCGGAGATGCGCCGGTCGGTCGCCATGCAGGCCGCCGAGCAACTGGTGATGCAGGCGGCGCTCGCCGGCGAGGCGGACCGGCTGGGTCTGGTGGTCCCCGACGATGCGCTGCGCGATGCGGTCTTTGCCATGCCCGCCTTCCACGGCCCGAACGGCCAGTTCGACCGCCCCACGCTCGAGCGTGTGCTGCGTGACAATGGCTATACCGAGGCCCGCTTCCTCGATCTGATGCGTGCCGATCTGGCGCAGCGGCAGTTGATGGGGCCGGTCCATGCCGGCGCGGTCGCCCCCGATCTGCTGGTGCGCGGCGTTTTCGCCTATCAGCAGGAGAAGCGGGTCGCCGATCTGGTGGAACTGCTGTTCGCCAACGCCCCTGCCCCCGCCGAACCGTCGGAAGCGGCGCTGCAGCGCTGGTACGACAACCACCCGGACAGCTATTCCGCCCCGGAATATCGCAAGATCAAGGCGGTGATCCTCTCGCCTGAGACCCTGGCGAAGGACATCGACATCCCCGAGGCGGATCTGCGCGCCGCCTATGAACAGAACAAGGCGCGGTATGTCATCCCCGAGAAGCGGTCGGTCGAGGTGCTGCTGACCCAGGACGAGGCGGTGGCGCAGCGTCTCGCCGCGCAATGGAGGGCGGGGGCGGACTGGGCAGCGATGCAGGCGGCGGCGACGCAGGCGGGCGCCTCGCCGGTCGCGCTCGACGATGCGACGCGGGTGGAGATCCCCTCGGCGGCGCTGGCCGCGGCGGCGTTTGCCGCCACGCCAGACCAGGTGCCCGATCCGGTGCACAGCGATCTCGGCTGGCACGTGCTGCGGGTCACCAAGGTGACCCCCGGCAGCATCTCGGATTTCGACGCGGTGAAGGACGCACTGCGCGCCGGTCTGGCGCACGAGAAGGCCGGCGAACTGCTCTACGAGCGCATCACCAAGGTCGAGGATGCGCTGGCCGGCGGGGCGCGGCTCGACGAGCTGCCGGGCGATCTCGGGCTCGCCGCGGTCACCGGCACGCTGGATGCCAAGGGCAACACCCGCGAAGGCACGCCGGCCCCGATTCCCGGCCCGGCCGAATTGCGCAGCGCGCTGATCGCCAGCGCCTTCCGCCTCAAGCCGGGTGACTCGCCGCATCTGACCGAGGTGCCGGGGGCGAACGGCGCCACGTTCGGCAGCTATGCGGTGGTGGTCGAGGAGATCATTCCCCCCGCGCGCAAGCCGTTCGAGACGGTGCGCGACCAGGTGCGCGCGGACTGGACCCGCGATGCCGTTCGCCGCAGCGAGGAGACCGCGGCGGCGCAGCTGCTCACCGCGGTCAAGGGTGGCCAGTCGCTGGCGGATGCCGCCACCATCGCCGGGGTGGGGGTCCGCCGCACCGCGCCGATCGGCCGGCAGGGCGCGCCCGAGGGAGTGCCGAGCCAGCTGGTCCAGCCGCTGTTCGGCATGAAGCAGGGCGAGGCGACCATGGTGGAGACGCCGGACGGGTTCGTGGTCGCGGTGCTGGCCGAGATCCAGGCGCCCGATCCGGCCGCCGATCCGCTGGGCTTCGGCCAAATGCGCGACACGCTCGCCCGCGGCATCGCCGAAGATACAGAACTGGCCTTCGCGACCGCCCTGCGAGACCGGGCGAAGCCGCAGATCAACGCCACATTGCTCGATAGTGTGGTGCAGCCTTGAGGCAAGGCGAGGGCGCCGCTCTCGGCCCGCCAGGGACCGGCGGTCCCTGGACCTGCATTCCC
>DAICZL010000625.1 GCA_027311165.1 bacterium | reverse complement strand
GCCCCACACGAGGAGCCCCCCGGCTCGCCTCACGGGGCGGTTTCGTGGGACGCCCCCCACCTGACGCCGCCACCCTATGCCGGGTCAGAGCCCTCGCCCGGAGATATCCCGGCGCCCGAGTTCCCAGCCCGCTTGCCGGATCAGGACGCGCTTACACGTGCCAGCTTCTGCAGCGAGCGCAGCTCGTGATCGGGCTTGCGGCCGAACAGCTGCGGCCAGTAGGTGTTGGACACCTCGGCCACATAGATATCCCCCCGCGAGTCGACGGCGATGCCGTGCGGCGCGATGAACTGGCCGGCGGCCTCGCCGAGCGGCTGGCGTCCGAGATGCGCCAGCACCTCGCCCTTCGCCGACAGCACGCTGACTCGCGGCCCGAGATTGGGCACGCCGGCGGTCAGCGTCGCCACCGTCTCCGGCCCGAGCTCGCCCACGATGGCCAGCGGGGACGTGCCGCGGGTGACGAACAGGCCGCAGGGGCGCATCAGATCATGCCACTGTGCCTGGTAGCGCCCGTCGCCGTCGAACACCTGCACGCGATGGTTCTCCCGGTCTGCGACATAGACCCAGCCGGCATCGTCGCAGGCGATGTTGTGCACCAGGTTGAACTGGCCGGGAGCGGTCCCGGGCTCGCCCCAGGACAGCAGCCAGCGTCCATCGGGCGCGTATTTGTGAACCCGCGCGTTCTGGTAGCCGTCCGAGACATAGATATCGCCGCGCGGCGACAGCGCGGTGTGGGTGCAGCGGTTGAACGGCTCGCCGCTGAAGCGCGGCGCCGGCTTGCCGGGCGTGCCGATGGTCAGCACCACCTTGCCCTGGGGCGTGCATTTGCGCACCGCGGCGCCGAAATCATCGGTCAGGTACAGCATGTCGTCGGGTCCGACAGCGGCGCCATGGGCGTTGGTGAAGCCGATGTCCTCGCCCCAGGACCGCAGGAACCGGCCGTCACGGTCGAACACGATCACCGGATGGGCGCCGCGGTTGAACACGTAGACATTGTCCTTGCTGTCCACGCAGACCGCGGCGCCATCGCGATAGGCGTAGCCGGGCGGCAGTTCGCCCCAGCCCTCGACCACCCGGTAGCGGTGATCGCCCTGCCCCAGGATCACCGGCGCCGCTTGCGGGCTTTCGGGCTGATCGCCGGCGGCCAGCACCGCCAGGGCTGCCAGGCGGGAACGCCGCCCCGCCGCATCGGCCGATCCCTCGGCCTGCGCCGTGCCGGCAACGGCGAAGCCGGCCAGGCCACCCAGCATCCGCCGCCGCGTCAGCGAACAGAAAACGCACATTTTCCCCCCTTTTCCGGCCGGCTGGCATGTCGGATCCCGGCCGATCGGGCAATATCGCATCAGCTTGCCTCCGCCCGCGATAAAATTACGCGCCAGAACAAAGAGCTAGAGCGCGAGCGGGCCGCAGATCCGGTTGCAACCGGTTCCGATCGCGTGCCATGGCCGAGGATCGCACAGGCCCCGGTGCAGGGACGGGGCACGCCGGGACGAGGCGGCGCTGGTCGGGCGTGGCGCAAGGCTGCGCGAGATGTCCTGATCCTTCGGCCGCTTCACCCGGCCCGATCGCCCATGCCATCCTCACCGAAGGTCGGGGAGGAAGCCTGCCGTGGGCCGGCGGACCGGGTCCCGATGGCGGCATGGCAACCGGGCGAGGCGCGCATGAGGCTGGATCGGCTGGTCACTGTGGTCGGCGCCCATGCCGAGGGCGAGGTCGGCCGCGTCATCACCGGCGGCGTTCTGCCGCCCAAGGGCGCCACGATGTTCGACCGCATGGAGACGCTGCAGCGCGAGAGCGACTGGCTGCGCCTTCTGCTGCTGTCGGATCCGCGCGGCGGGGTGCTGGCCTGTGTCAACCTGATCACGCCGCCGGCGCATCCGGATGCCGATTTCGGCATGATCGTGATCGAGAGCGACTATTACGTGCCGATGTCGGGCTCGAACCTGATCTGCACCGTCACCGTGGCGCTGGAAACCGGGCTGGTGGCGATGGCCGAGCCGGAAACCCGGCTGGTGGTGGACACGCCCGCCGGCCTGGTGCGGGTGGTCGCCGAATGCCGCGACGGCCGCTGCCGGCGCATCCGCTTCGCCAATGTCGCGTCCTTCGTGATGCATCGCGACGCGATGATCGAGGTGGCGGGGCTGGGCACGCTGCGAGTCGATGTCGCCTATGGCGGCATGATCTACGTGATCGTCAATGCGGCCAAGCTGGGCTTCGGCGTGGTCCCGTCCGAGGCACGCGCCCTGGTCGAGATGGGCGAGCGGATCAAGCTGGCGGCGGCGCAGCAGCTGCCCAGCGTGCATCCCGAGAACCCGGCCATCCACACCATCAACCAGACCCTGTTTGCCGGCCCGCTGGAAATGGCCGCAGGCTGCCTGCAGTCGCGCAACGCGGTGATCGTCTCGCCCGGGCGCATAGACCGCTGCCCCTGCGGCACCGGCACCAGCGCCCGCATGGCGCTGCTGCACGCGCGGGGAGATCTCGCGATGGGCGCGCGCTTCCGCCACCGCTCGATCCTGGACACCGTGTTCGACTGCCAGGTCCTCGGCGCCGCGCAGGCGGGCGGGGTGGCGGGGATCGTGCCCGAGATCGCCGGCCGCGCCTGGCTCACCGGCGTGTCGCAGTATGGCCTCGATCCGGACGACCCGTTTCCGACCGGGCACCGGCTCGGCGATACGTGGTTCGGCTGAACCGGGCAGGCAGGCCCCGCAACCGGGTCCCGCTCCTCGCCCGGTGGGGCCGCGCGTTCAGCTGCGGGGCGGTGCGTCCTGCTCCAGCGCGGCATCGCGCCGGAAAGTCACCACCAGTACGTCACGATAGGCCGGCAGCGCCGGGTCCACCGGCTCGACCGGGGTCACCCCGTGGAACACCCTGGCATCCTCCACCCAGGCCGCGTCCAGCGGATCGGTCAGGGTGAAGCTGCCCAGCAGCCGGCCCTGCAGATCGTGGATCGTGGTCTCGCCGCTCTGGATGTTGCGGCGGCTGACCAGCAGCACCAGCACATGATCCACCCCGTCGCGGTGCATCCCCTCCGGGGTCGGTCGTCCCGCCTCGCCGGCACGCGCCTCGATGCGGAACTGGTGGGTCTCGATCAGCCAGGACGCCGCCGTGGTCAGGCAGTCGAACAGGCGGCGGCAGGCCGACAGGATCGCGGCCAGGATTTCGCCCGCGCCGATCTCCTCGCGCACCGGCTCGAACCAGCGGTCGCGCCCGCCATTCAGCGGATTGTAGTCGATGGCCTGGAAATGCGGCCGGTGCGCCAGCCGCCGGATCGGGCCTTCCGCCGGGGCGGCGAAGCAGGCGTGGCGGCGGCGGCGATAGCGCCCGCCATCGGCCATGTAGGCATCCAGGCACAGATCGTCCCAGCTGGCGGCGAAGGCGTCCCAGTCGGCCATCGGGCCCAGCAGCGCGGCCATGCGCCGGGCCCGCAGGAAGGCGAAGCCGTCGCGGGCGACGGAGGCGGCCAGATCGTCGAGCACGGTGGCTGCGGTCATGACGAAATGCCCTCCTGCTGCGCTGTGCCCTTCTGCGCCGGCCGCGCAGCGGCCTTGCCCGCGCCTGTGGGGAC
>DAICZL010000622.1 GCA_027311165.1 bacterium | reverse complement strand
GCGCTGCGCCCCGGGCCGGCCGGGCGGATCTGCCACCTGCCGACCGCTGCCGGCCGGCGGCTTGAGATCCGGTCGGAGCCGGCGCCGGCCGGTGGCGGGGTCAGCATCCTGACCGACCTGACCGAGGCCCATGCGAGCGAGGCGGCACTGCGCCGGGCGAAGGCCGCGGCCGAGGCGGCGAACCAGGCGAAATCCCGCTTCCTGGCGACGATGAGCCATGAGCTGCGCACGCCGCTGAATGCGGTGATCGGATTTTCCGATGCGCTGACCCGCGAGGACGAGGCGACCGACCCGGCCCAGGTGGCGGAATTCGCGGCCGCCATCAACCGCTCGGGCCGGCAATTGCTCACCCTGATCAACAATATCCTCGATGTCGCGCGGATCGAGGCCGGCCGGTTCGAGCTGGCGGCGGACCGGATCGACCTGACCCGGCTGGTGGCGGCCTGCGCCCAGGCCGCCGACGCTGCCGCCCAGGCCGCCGAGATCGTCCTCGACTGGCATGTGCCCGACGATCTGCCGCTGCTGACCGCCGATGAGCGGCGGATCCGCCAGGTCATGGCGCATCTGCTGTCCAATGCCGTGAAATTCACCGGCGCCGGGGGCACGGTCACGATCGCGGCCGAGCTGGCCGAAGACGGGGCGCTGCGCCTGATCGTGCGCGACAGCGGCATCGGCATCGCGGCGACGGATCTCGACCACGTGTTCGAGCCGTTCAGCCAGGTCGATGCCAGCCTGGCGCGGCGCTTCCAGGGCGCCGGTCTCGGCCTATATGTGTCCCGTGCGCTGGTGCGGGCGCATGGCGGCGATCTGACGCTGTCCAGCCAGACCGGACAAGGCACGACCGCGGAGCTGCGCCTGCCGCCGGAACGGCTGGCCCGGCCGGGCGACCGGATACCGCCGACCCTTTCAAGGAGTTGATATGACCCATCTCGCCGCGACCGACCGGCTGTTCTTCGAGCGCGCCGAGGCCAGGCTCGAACGGCAGGCGGCGGAACGCATCCTGGCCGGTGCCCTCGCCGGCGCCGATGACGGCGAATTGTTTCTGGAATACCGCGAGAGCGAATCGCTCGCGCTCGAGGACGGGCGGATCCGCAGCGCCGGATTCGATACCGCGCTGGGCTTCGGCCTGCGCGCGGTCGCCGGCGAGGCCTCCGGCTATGCCCATGCCGGCGAATTGTCGCAGGACGCGCTGGAACGCGCCGCCGCCGCCGTGGCCTCGGTCGCCGCCGGGCGCTCCGGCACGCTGGCCGAACCGCCGCGGGCCACCAACGCGCGGCTGTATTCGGATGCCAACCCGCTGGCCACGACCGAATTCTCGGGGCGCACCGACATGCTGGCCGCGCTCGACGCCTATGCGCGCGGCAAGGACCCGCGGGTGGTGCAGGTGATGGCCTCGCTGGCCGGCGAATGGCAGGCGGTGCAGGTGCTGCGCGCCGATGGCAGCCGCATGGCCGATCTGCGCCCGCTGGTGCGGCTCAACGTCTCGGTGGTGGTCGAGCGCGACGGGCGGCGCGAAACCGGCACGTTCGGCCTGGGCGGACGGCATGGCTACGCCCATCTGCTGGCCGAGACGACCTGGCGGGGCGCGGTGGACGAGGCGCTGCGCCAGGCACTGGTGAACCTGGAAAGCCGCCCCGCCCCGGCCGGCGAGATGGAGGTGGTGCTGGGCCCGGGCTGGCCCGGCATCCTGCTGCACGAGGCGATCGGCCACGGGCTGGAAGGCGATTTCAACCGCAAGAAAACCTCGGCCTTCGCCGGCCTGCTCGGCCAGCGCATCGCCTCGCCGGGCGTCACCGTGGTGGATGACGGGACGATGCAAGATCGCCGCGGCAGCCTAACCGTGGACGACGAAGGCACCCCCTCCGGCCGCACCGTGCTGATCGAGGACGGCATCCTGACCGGCTTCCTGCAGGACCGGCAGAACGCACGGCTGATGGGCGTGGCACCGACCGGCAATGGCCGGCGGCAATCCTATGCCCATACCCCGATGCCACGAATGACCAACACGGTGATGCTGGCCGGCCCCCACGCGCCGGAGGAGATGATCCGGTCTGTCAAGAGCGGGCTGTATGCCGTTAATTTCGGCGGCGGGTCGGTGGATATCACCTCCGGCAAGTTCGTGTTCTCGGCCTCGGAAGCCTATCTGATCGAGGACGGCAAGGTCACGGCACCGGTGAAGGGCGCAACCCTGATCGGCAACGGACCCGACGCGCTGACCCGAGTGAGCATGGTGGGCAACGACCTCGCGCTCGATCCCGGCATCGGTACCTGCGGCAAGAACGGCCAGGGCGTGCCAGTGGGAGTGGGACAACCCACACTGAAAATCGCCGGACTGACGGTGGGGGGGACGGCTTCGCGGGGCGGATAAGGCCGCGAGGGCTCTGCCCCCATAAGGAAATAAGATAAGGCG
>DAICZL010000195.1 GCA_027311165.1 bacterium | reverse complement strand
GGCTTCGCGTGCCTCGGAGAGCACCCCCCAGCGAAAGGGGTCTGGGGCCGAGGCCCCAGAGGGAGTCCAGAGGGCGAAGCCCTTTGGCCTTGCCGTCTCCTCCCGCTACTTCACCATCACCGGGACCGGCACCGAGGGGATTCCGTTCGCCACCACCACGAGCTGGCTGGCGCCGGTTTCGATCCCGGCCGGAACGTCGAAACTGGTCGAGACCACTGCGCTGCCGGTGGCGACGCCCATGGTGCTGTGGTCGTGGGTGCGGGCGTAGACCACGTGGCCGCTGGCGGTGTTGGTGATCCGCACCAGCGGATAGTTGGTGGCGTTGGAGAATTCGTCGCCGAAGGAATAGGCCTGCGACACTCCGTTGAACTGGGTGCCGTAGATCGGATAGGTGCCGCCCGCGGTCACCTTGGCCGGTGCCTTCAGGATGGCGGGGGCCCAGGACGGATCGTAGCTGCCGGTAGGCTGATAGATCATGTCGCCGCCGATCATGACCTCGCCGGTCGGCAGCATCAGCAGGCTGGGCTGGCCGGCGGTTTTGAGATCGACGGTGATGTTGAAATTGGTGCCGTCGAATTCGTAGAGCTTGAAGGCCGGGCCGCCTTGCGCCATCGCCATCGCCTCGGCCGCGCCTGCGCCGGCGACCTGCGGCAGCGGGATTTCGGTGGGAACCGGCAGCTGGGCCGAGGTCGTGCTTTCCACCAGCACATTGCCGCTGGGCAGCAGCACCGCATAGGAATCCCCGGCATTGTCGCCGGTCTGGAAGCTGGGGCCCAGGGTCCAGGTGCCGGGATCGGACGGAAGCGTGCCGGGCTGATAGATGGCGGTGGGTCCCGCCGGCTTGGCATAGGGCAGCGACCCGGTGGCGAACACCGTTCCGTCCGGGCGCAGGATCGCCGGGCCGATCTCTCCGGGCGGATGATAGACATGGTGCTGGCCGTAATGGATGCAGCATTCCACCGGCGGGGAGGTGAGATCGACCGGGGTGCGGCCCGCCGTGATCCAGTGGCCGAGCGCCGGATCGATCGAGGGGATGAAACGTTCCGCCGCCGGCCAGTTGGTGAGATCGACGGTCAGGATCGACCCGTCGGGCATCAGCGTCCAGCCTTCCTCGGCATTGACATCGTTCTTGCCGGCGAAGGAGATTTCCGTCCAGGTCAGGGTGGCTGGGTCGAGCACCGCGCCGCGTCTCGTGACCTTCTGGCCCACCATCACCTTGCCGTCGGGCAGGACGATGGTCGGGGAATCGCCGATGAAGCCCCAATGCGCGGGCGGAGCGATCTCGGTCCAGCTGTTGGCCACCGGGTCGAAGATCGCGCTCTTGGCAGTCAATTTGAACACCAGCGCGGTGTCGGCCGCATTGACCAGATATTCGCCGCCGACGAACAGCAGCCGGCCATCGGCCAGCACCGCCGAGCCGTTGGCATAGGGGCCGTAATCGCGCGGCAGGGTCGCGACCTGCGACCAGGTGCCGTTCACGTAGCTGCCCGACGCGTCCGGCGTGAGCTTGAAGAATTGATAGACGCTGCCGCCCTGGAACACGACCGAACCATCGGTCATCAGGAACCCGTAGATCAGCGGCTGCGGCGGCGGGTTGGCCAGTCTCTGAAGGGTCTGGGCGCCGGCGCCGGTGGTGGCGGCGAGCAGCGCGGCCAGCGCCAGAGGGACAGCCAGTACGGAACGCGCCTTGAAGCGAGGCATCTTCACTCTCCCACGGTGGTTTGAACGAGCCGAACGCTAATCCGAAATCCCGGCGAGAAGCCCAGACATCGCCTCCTCCAGGCCCCGCACGGGGGCCCCGACTCGCAGCATGAAACGGTCCAGTCCGGATCTCCAGCAGAAATTGCCGGACCGATCTCATGTATCGCCGAGGCTTCCGGCCGGGAGAAACGTCTCAAAGCGACAATCGGCGGGAATTGCGAAATCTCCCGACTTTCCCCTCGAGCCCGACTTGCGGCGTTCCTAACGGATGCGGGTCTGGTGGCTCCCGCGGGAGCGGCCAGAGGACCTGGATTTCCATATGCGCCGCGAAGGCGCGCACCGCCTGCGCCTTGGCCGCCGGCGTGGCGGAGTTCGGATCGACCGCCAGCCGGGCATATTCGATCAGCTGCGCGGCGGAACTGTCCAGCATGGCCTTCATGGCCAGCATTTCGGTATCGCTCGGCAGCTTGTTGCCGAAGGCGGTGATCATGGTTTCCGGCGTCATGCCCAGGCCGGCGGCGGCGGCGGCCAGGGCGTCGTCGTGTTTCACCTCGGGCGCCTCGATCATGGTCGAGACACGCGCCAGGGTGTCCTTGATCTCCTCGGTGGTGCCGTTGCGCTCCAGGTTGATGCGCACCGGGTTGGCGCCCTTTTCGCCGGCCAGGTAGCGCTTCAGGTTGTTGGTGAAGTCGTCCGGCGTCAGACCGCTATGCAGCCCCTCGCCGGCGGCGTCGCCGATTGGCAGGAACGGCGCCAGCGGGTCGTGCGGCTGGTCGGCGTCGGCGCGGTTCAAGTCCGGCGTCTCGAAGACGCGCGACCCGAAAGCCAGCGGCGGGCTGGGCTCCTGCGGCACGGCATAGTCGCCGTTGCGAAAGCCCTCGAAGACGCGGCCGCCGACATCGCCCCCGAAGAACCGCTTCACGCCATCGACTACCCGCAGGATGACGTCGCGGAAGCTTTCCAGGATGCTGCGCGGCCGCGCGGCCATGCTGTCGCGGTCGGCCAGGTAGCGGTCCGTCATGGTCTCGGCGAACCATTCGGACGGGTTCATGTAGCGATAGGTGTCGGCGTTCGGCCGGAACCGCACTTCGGTGGGCGTCCCGGCGGTATCGCGCGTGATGCGCACCAGGCTGGCCGCGCCGGTATCGCCGTAGCGCTTCACCCAGTCGGCCGCGGCGTCGCCCTCGATGACACCGGCCAGATGGCCGGCGTCATCCAGCAGCGGCTTCATGGCGGGGTTGTCGGCAAGCCAGCGGTCGCGGGCCTTCTGCCACTCGCCGATCAGCGCCTGGCGATCGTTTTCCGGCAGGGTTCCTTCCAGGCTGTGCCAGAGCTCATGGATGGTGGTCTGGGTGACCTGCCCGCGCTCGATCGCGCGGCGGTAGATGGTCACCACGTGGTTCGCGGCATCGTAGCTGCCCAGCGGGCTGCCGGGTTCGGACCGCAGGCGCAGGCCAAGGTCGGTGAACAGCCGCCTGCCGATGAAGTCGATGAAGTTGTGGATGTCGTTCACCGCCTCGCGGGACAGCTGCCGGATCGGCGTGCGGCCGGCGATGCGGTCCTTGGCGGCGCGCATGACGTCCAGGTTCACCTGGGTGTGCAGCCGCTCGATGATGGCATCGGGGCCGAGGACGGTGCGGGGCTGGGTTGCGGCGGAAGTGTTGCGTTGGGCGTCGGGGGGGCTTATATTCTCATCGTTGCTTTGGCCCCTAGCGGCCCACGGCGCCGTCTGACTGGACACTTCAGATGACGGTTGCATCGAGGGGGCGGCGAGTTCAGGAAAGCCGGTGTCGATCTGCTGCGTCGACGACCAAAGCAATTTAGTATTGTTCAAGTATTTGTTGTTAACGCGCAGAGCGGTTCCAACGGAGTAAGATCCGTCGCCGTTAGGATGCAGCATAACCGTAATCATGCTGCCATAGGCCGAGCTCGCCGGGTTCTGTTCCTTCTTTACCAGCAGCAGGCCGGATGTCTTACCGCTCCTGATTTCGTCATAGTGATGCGCTATGTCTTCTACGAAACCGGCTACGTTATCGAACCCACGCTTTCTGATTTCGTCGCCCCGTTGAGCCTCGATGTGCGCGAGCCCAAAGTTTCGATCGGTTCCCGGCGCATGGTTGCCCCGCAGCAGCACGATCGGGCCAGGCGCCACCCCAGGGATGCCGTCCGGCACGCGGCCGAATTCGGTGCTGCCGTTGCTGGCGATGGCGCGGGCATTCGGCCCCTCGCCATCGAATTTCACTTCGCGCGCCGCCGTGTCCGGCAGCAGCAGCGTGCGGCCGGCTACGCTTTCTTCGGCGCCTGCCACATGGCCGGGTCCTGCGTCGTCCGGCCTTCCCGCACGTCCGCCGCCGCCAGCAGCATCGCCTGGTTGCGCGCCATCGCCAGCTGCTCCGCGGTCAGCTTCCCGGAAGGTGGCCAGGAAGCGGCCGGTGACATCGCCGAGCTTGCCGCCGCCGGCGAGCTCCCGGGCGGCGGCATTGAGCTGGTCGCTGACGGGTCCGTGGGTGGTGGCTTCCGTCCGGAGACGTTCGATGGCGGCTTCATTCGCGGCTTTCCCTGCTCTGTTGGCCTCGCCGGCCATCACGTTGCCGGCTTCGGACAGCCTGTTCTCGCCGCGGATCGCGGCGCCGAAGGTGCGGCGGCTGCCCTCCAGCTGGCGCAGCGCGCCATCTAGCACCCGGGCGCGCTCGCGGATCAGGCTGCGGCTGACTTCCTCCTCGCCGAACAGGCTGGTCTGGCGATCCTTCAGGAAGCCGGCGTTCACCAGGTCGGACACCATGATGCGCGCCTGCTGCACGTTCGCGGGCTCGGCGCGGGCCAGCGCGCTGATCGCGGCCAATTGCTGCGCCGGGTCGTGGATCGCACGGCCGATCTCGGCGGCGTAGGGCGCCGGGATCACGCCGTTTTCCACCGCGCCGAAGGCCTGGTCCGACAGGTCGGCCAGGGATTGCTGCAAGCCCCCGGTGAAGGCGGCGCGCATGCGGCCGATGAAGCCCAGCTGGCCGGTCTGGGGCAGGGCGGCGATTGAGGGGCGAGGCCTCTGGTCTTGCCGTCCGGCGCCGCTCTCCCGCCTTGATCCGCCCGCGCGCCGGGTCTAGAACCCCTCCCGGGTCACGCCCCCCCACCGGGGCGCTTCTCTTCTGAAAGGGAGAGCCGAACATGGCACTCGCCGCCCCCGTGCGGGCATCGCTGCCCGTCCAGCCGGATCTGCGTCCGGCCAATCCCCATTTTTCCTCGGGCCCCTGCGCCAAGCGACCCGGCTATTCGCTGGGAGCGCTGTCGGGCGCGCTGCTCGGGCGCAGCCATCGTGCGACCGGGCCGAAGGCGCGTATTGCCGAGGTGATCGCCCGGTCGCGCGCGGTTCTGGGCCTGCCGGCCGACTGGCGCCTGGCCGTCGTGCCCGGTTCGGATACCGGGGCGGTGGAACTCGCGCTGTGGTCGCTGCTCGGCGCACGCGGGGTCGATGTGCTGGCCTTCGAGAGCTTTTCGGAAGCCTGGGCGAATGATGTCGTCAGGCAGTTGAAACTGGCGGACGCGCGGGTGCTGGCCGCGCCCTACGGATCGCTGCCGGACCTCACGCAGGTCGATCCGGCCCGGGATGTGGTGTTCGCCTGGAACGGCACCACCGCCGGGGTGCGGATGCCGCATGGCGACTGGATCGCCGCCGACCGCGCCGGGCTCGCGATCTGCGATGCCACCTCCGCGGCCTTCGCCATGCGCCTGCCCTGGGACCGGCTCGATGTCGTCACCTGGTCCTGGCAGAAGGTGCTGGGCGGCGAGGCGGCGCATGGCATGCTGGCGCTGTCGCCGCGCGCGGTGGAGCGGCTGCTGACCTACAAGCCGGCCTGGCCGCTGCCCAAGATCTTCCGCCTGACCTCCGGCGGCAAGCTGATCGAGGGCCTGTTCCAGGGTGAGACCATCAACACGCCGAGCCTGCTCTGCGTGGAAGATGCGCTGGACGGGCTGCGCTGGGCGGAAAGCCTGGGCGGGCTGGACGCGCTGGTGGCGCGCAGCGAGGCCAATCTGGCCTGTATCGCCGCCTGGGTCGCGCGCACGCCCTGGGTGGAGTTCCTCGCCGCGGATCCGGCCACCCGGTCCTCCACCTCGATCTGCCTCAAGCTGGTCGCCCCCTGGTTCACCGCCCTGGCGCCGGAGGCGCAGGCCAGGGCCGCGAAGCAGTTCGTTTCGCTGCTCGAGCGCGAGGGCGTGGCCTACGACATCGGCGGCCATCGCGACGCCCCGCCCGGTCTGCGCATCTGGGGCGGCGCCACGGTCGAGACCGCCGATATCGCCGCGCTGCTGCCCTGGCTCGACTGGGCCGAGGCACAGCTGGGCTCGGTCTTCGCCGCGCCGGCGGCCGCGTGAGCGCCATGAGCAGGGTCCTGATCAGCGACAAGCTCTCCGCCGCCGCGGTGGAGATCTTCCGCAGCCGCGGCATCGAGGTGGATGTGAAGCCCGGCCTGTCGGCGGCCGAGTTGCGCGGCATCATCGCCCCCTATGACGGGCTGGCGATCCGCTCGGCGAGCAAGGTGACCAAGGAATTGCTCGACGCCGCGCCCAATTTGAAAGTGGTGGGCCGCGCCGGCATCGGCGTCGACAATGTCGATGTCAAATCGGCGACCGCGCGCGGCGTGGTGGTGATGAACACCCCGCACGGCAACGCCATCACCACCGCCGAGCACGCGATCGCGATGATGTTCGCGCTCGCCCGCCAGATCCCCGAGGCCAGCGCCAGCACCAGGGCGGGCAAGTGGGAGAAGAACCGCTTCATGGGCGTGGAGCTGACCGCCAAGACGCTGGGGCTGATCGGCTGCGGCAATATCGGCTCGATCGTCGCCGACCGGGCGCATGGGCTGCGCATGAAGGTGATCGCCTATGATCCGTTCCTGACCGAGAAGCGGGCGCTGGAACTGGGGGTGGAGAAGGTCGATCTGGACGCGCTGCTGGCGCGCGCCGACATCATCAGCCTGCACACGCCGCTGACCGAGGCGACACGCAACATCCTCTCGCGTGAGGCGCTGGCGCGCACCCGCAAGGGCGTGCGCATCGTCAACTGCGCGCGCGGCGGGCTGATCGACGAGGCGGCGCTGGCCGAGGCGCTGCGCTCGGGCCAGGTCGCCGGCGCCGCGCTCGATGTGTTCGAGACCGAGCCCGCCACCGACAGCCCGCTGTTCGGGCTGGAGAACGTGGTCTGCACCCCGCATCTGGGCGCGGCCACCGCCGAGGCGCAGGAGAACGTGGCGTTGCAGGTGGCCGAGCAGATCAGCGATTTCCTGCTGACCGGGGCGGTGGCCAATGCGATCAACATGCCGTCGGTCTCGGCCGAGGACGCACCGCGGCTGAAACCCTATATGGAGTTGTGCCGGCTGCTCGGCGCGTTCGCCGGCCAGATGACCCTGGCGCGCGAGGGCACGATCCGCCGGGTGACGATTGAATACGAAGGCATCGCCGCGACGCTGAACCATCGGCCGCTGACCGCCGCGGCGCTGGCCGGCCTGCTGTCGCCGATGATGGAGGGCGTCAACATGGTCAACGCCCCGGTCGCGGTGCGCGAGCACGGCATCGAGGTGGCCGAGACCGTGCACGACCGGGCGAGCGAGTACCAGACCCTGGTGCGCGTCACGGTCGAGACCGGCGCGCAGACCCGCGCCGTGGCCGGCACGCTGTTCGCCGGATCGCGCCCGCGCATCGTCGAGATCAAGGACATCAAGGTCGAGGCCGATTTCGGCCGGCACATGCTGTATGTGACCAACCAGGACAAGCCGGGCTTCATCGGCCGGTTCGGCGCCACGCTGGCGGGGGCGGGGATCAATATCGCCACCTTCCATCTGGGCCGCGCCGCGCAGGGCGGCGATGCGATCTGCCTGGTCTCGGTCGACGAGGCGGTGCCGGAGGCGGTGCTGGAGATGGTGCGGACCCTGCCGCTTGTGGTGCAGGCGACCTCGCTGAGCTTCTGAGCCCTGCCGCCGCCCGCCGGCGCGCCCGGGGGGCCGTGCCGACCCGGGCTGATCCGGCACCGGCAGCACGATCCGCCGGATCTCGGCAGCGCGGAGCGTGCCTGGCTGGGCGATGCCCCCCCGGGGGCGTGTCCCATCCGCGGCGCCCCGACCCTCGCGCGTCAGAGGCTGGCATCCAGCGCCGCCTGCAGCACCCAGGCCGCCGCCGCACGATCCACCACCTCCGCCCGCTTGCGGCGGCTGAGATCGGCCTCGCCGGCGAGAAACCGCGTCACCGCCGCGGTGGACAGCCGCTCGTCCCACAGCGCCGCCGGCAGCCCGGTCGCGGCCGACAATGCCAGTGTCCAGTCCCGCGCCGCCTGCGCCGCCGGGCCGGCGGTGCCGTCCATCGACAGGGGCAGCCCCACCACCAGGCCGCCGGCGCCCTCCTTGCGGGCGATCGCGAAAATCTCGGCGGCGTTGGCGGCGAGCTTGCCGCGCCGGATACTGCCATAGGGGCTGGCCAGCATCAGCCGCACGTCGGTCAGCGCCACGCCGATCGTCTTCGTGCCGGGATCGAGCCCGATCAGCCGCTGATCGCGCTCCAGCAGGGCCCGGAGCTCCGCCATGTTGAACAGGGGCATGGCCGTGGTTATGGTCCGGGCCCGCGCTCCCTTCCAAGGAATTCGTCACCCATGTCGCTCGATCCCGCGACCGTCCGCCGCATTGCCGCCCTGGCCCGCATCCGTGTGGACGAGCCGCAGGTGGCGCAACTGCAGACCGAGCTCAACGCCATCCTCGGCTGGATCGAGCAGCTCAACGAGGTGGACGTGGACGGCGTGGCGCCGCTGACCGGGGCCGCGCAGATGGCGCTGCGGCTGCGCGAGGACGTGGTGACCGATGGGGGGATGGCCGAGGCGGTGCTGGCCAACGCGCCCGACCGTGCCGGCCCGTTCTATGCCGTGCCGAAGGTGGTGGAATGATGCTCACCGATCTGACCCTGGCCGGGGCGCGGGCGGGGCTGCGCGCGCGCAGCTTCTCGGCGCGCGAGCTGACCCTGGCCTTCCTCGATGCGATCGCTTCGTTGAACCCACGCCTGAACGCCTATGTG
>DAICZL010000616.1 GCA_027311165.1 bacterium | reverse complement strand
CATCTACACCTCGTATTACGAAGGCAGGTCCTGCAACAAATACATGTATGTCGATGCCTGGGTGCCGGACCAGCAGGTGGCCCCCATCGTCGATTATTTCATGAAGGAGAAGGGCGCCAAGACCTTCTTCCTGATCGGCAGCGACTACGCTTTCGGCCGCGGCATGCTGGAATTCAGCCGCGGCTATATCGAGAAAGTGGGCGGCAAGGTGGTGGGCGAGGAATACGCCCCGATGGATGCCGCCGACTGGACCGCCATCATCAGCAAGGTGCGCGCCGCCAACCCCGACGCGCTGGTGATGTCCACCGCCGGCGGCGTGCCCAACGTCACGCTGACCAAGCAGCTGCGCGCCGCCGGCATCAAGGCGCTGTACGGCAATCTCGGCGTCGATGAGGGCACCGCCAAGAGCATGGGCGCGGACGCCGTCGGCACCTATCTGTCGGCCTCGTATTTCACCAGCATCGACACCCCGGCCAACAAGAAGTTCCTGGCCGCGATGGAGAAGAAGTTCGGCGCCGATCTCAAGACGCCCAACGACCTGTCGGTGCCGGAATATGAAGGCGTCTATCTCTACGCGCTGGCTGTGAAGAAGGCCGGCACCACCGCCGCCGACAAGGTCATTCCGGAACTGGCGAAGGTCAGCTTCGACGGCCCGCGCGGCACCATCCGCATGGACAAGCAGCGCCACACCCCGCTCACCATGTATCTCGGCCAGGTCCAGGAAGACGGCTCGGTCAAGACGCTGTCCACCTTCAAGAATGTCGATCCGGGCGATCAGTGCCCCAATCTGAAGTGACGGCCGCGCGCGTCCCGTGACAGCGCAGCTGCTGGATATCGTGACCTCGGCGGCGATCCTCTATGCGGTCGCCGCCGGGCTGTTGCTGGTGTTCGGGGTGCTCAAGATCATCAACTTCGCCCATGGCGGGCTGATGACGCTGGGCGGCTACGCGGCGCTGGTGATCACCGAGCTCGGGGTCAATCCCTGGCTCGCGATCCCGGCCGCGGCGCTGGCCGGCGGGCTTGCGGGCATGCTGATCGAGCGCGTCGTGGTGCGTCCGCTCTATACCCGCCCGCTCGATGCCATCCTCGCCACCTGGGGGCTCGGCATCATCATCGGCCAGCTGATCACGCTGGGTTTCGGGCGCGGCGTGCAGTTCGTACGCGCGCCGCTCTCGGGCACGCTCGACATACTGGGCGAGGGCTACTCGCTCTATCGCCTGGTGCTGGTGGTGGTGGCGGTCGCGCTCGGTCTCGCCCTGTCGCTGCTGCTGACCGGCACGCGGCTGGGCCTCGATACCCGCGCGGTGATCATGAACGAGGAACTGGCCCGCGGGCTCGGCATCGACAGCGTGCGCGTGCGGTTCATCACCTTCACCCTGGGCTCGGGTCTCGCCGCCATGGCGGGGGCGCTGATCACGCCGCTGTCCAGCGTCGATCCCTCGATGGGCGTGCCCTGGCTGGTCAACGCCTTCATGCTGGTGCTGGTCTCCGGCGCCTCGCTGGTCAGCCTGGGCATCGCCTGCCTGGTGCTGGGGGGCGCGCAAGTGCTTGTCAGTTCGCTGGTCAGTCCGGTGCTGGGCGGCATCACCATCGCGGTGCTGGCAGCGGTGCTGCTGCGCATCCGCCACCAGGGCTTCGCCCGTGGCTGAACCGGCACATCCCGCGCAAGAACCCGCGCAAGAACCCGATCGGCATCCCTCGCAACTCCCCTCGCATCTTCCCTCGCATCTTCCCTCTGGGGCTATGCTGGCGATCGCGCTTGCCGGCGTTGCGATCGCGGCGGGACCGTTCCTGCTCGATACCTATTCGGTCAACGTTCTGGTCCGCTCGCTGCTCTACGCCTCGGTCGCGCTCACGGTCGATCTGCTGTGGGGCTATATGGGCGTGCTGACCTTCGGGCAGTCGGCGTTCTTCGGCATCGGCGCCTATGCCGCCGGGCTGATCTTCAGCCATCTCGGCTTCTCCGCGCCGATCGCGCTGGCGGCCTTCGCCGCCGCCCCTGGCGGTCGCGATCGCCTCGGCCGCGATCGTCGGGTGGCTGGGCTTCTTCCACGGCGCCTCGGCGCTGTATGCCTCGGTCATCACCCTGGTCTTTCCCATCGTCGTGGTGCAATTGCTGTTCGCGGGGGGGAATTTCACCGGCAGTTCCTCCGGCCTGTCGGGGTTCGACAGTTTCGACATCTCCGTCCCGGTCTGGTTCTGGATCGCGGGCGGCCTGCTGCTTGTGCTGGCGGCGGGTGCGCTGCGCTTCGTGGCCAGCGATGCCGGGCGGGTGCTGGTGGCGATCCGCGAGAACGAGCAGCGCTGCCAGTATCTCGGCCTCGATACGCCGAGCTTCAAGATCAAGGTGTTCATGGCCACCGCGGCGATCTGCGCCGTCGCGGGCTATGTGTTCGCCTGCTACACCACCGTGGTGGCCCCCGAGCAGGCGGGCTTCGTGTTCGGCACCGAACTGGTGATCTGGACCGCGCTGGGCGGGCGGGGAACCATTCTGGGGCCGGTGCTGGGCGCGATCCTGGTCGATTACGAATCCGCCCAGCTCAGCGGCGACTACCCGTTCGTCTGGGCGCTGATCGTGGGCCTGGTGTTCGTTGCGGTCATCGTTGTGTTTCCGCGCGGGCTGCTGCCGCTGCTGGGCAGCGCCCTGCGGCTGATCCGCCGCCCGGCCCCGCCGGCACCGCCGGTGCTGGTCGAGCTTCCCGCCCACGCCGCCGCCGCCACCGGCGCGCATCCGGCACTCGCCATCACCGGCGTGGCCAGGCATTTCGGCAGCCTGAAGGTGCTGGAAGGGATCGAGCTGAGCGCGGCCGCCGGCGAGCTGGTCAGCCTGGTCGGGCCGAACGGGGCCGGTAAGACCACCCTGATCCGCTGCATCGCCGATGGCGCGGAACGCTCGGCCGGACAGATCGCGATCGACGGGGTGGAGATCGGCCGCGCCTCGCCCGATCGCTGCGTGCGGCTCGGCGTCGGCCGGAAATTCCAGATGGCCAATGTGTTCGATACGCTGAGCGTCGCCGACTGCCTGCGCATGGCGCGCATCCGCCACGGCTTCCCCTCGGCGCTGCGGCGGGAGAGCACGCTCGCCCTGCCTGGCCCGGCCTTGCGGGTGATCCGCGCGACCGGGCTCGATCAGGCGCTGGGCACGCCGGCGCGGCTGCTCTCGCATGGTCTGAAACAGGCGCTGGAACTGGCCATGGTGCTGGCGCTGGAACCCGCGGTGCTGCTGCTCGACGAACCGACCGCAGGCCTCACCAAGGCCGAGCGCACGCTGATCGGCAGCATCCTGGTGGCGCTGGCCGAGCAGGAGCGGCTGTGCATCCTGCTGGTCGAGCTCTACCTCGATTTCGTGCGCGAGATCAGCTCGCGGGTGATCGTGCTGCACCAGGGGCGCATCGTGCTCGATGGCTCGGTCGAGACGGTGGTGAATTCCGAGCTGGTGCGCCAGATCTATGCCGGCGGCGGGCATGGGATCGAGGCCGCAGCGTGACCCAGGCACTCGCCCTCGCCGGCCTGTCCAGCGGCTACGACGAAGCCGTGGTGCTGCGCGACATCACGCTCACCGTCGCCCCGGGCGAAATCCTCGCCGTGCTCGGCAAGAACGGCATGGGCAAGTCCACGCTGCTGAAATCGATCATGGGCTTCCTGCCCAAGCTCGCCGGCAGCGTGGCGCTGGAAGGCCAGGACATCACCCGCCTGCCGCCGCCGCGCATCGCGCGGATGGGCATCGCCTATGTGCCGCAGGAAAAGGCGCTGTTCCAGGATCTGACGGTGGCCGAGAATCTGCGCCTCGCCCTGCCCGGCCGCGCCAGGCTCGAGGTCGCGCTGGACCACGTCGCGCGCAGCTTCCCCTTTCTGCGCGACCGCCTGGCCCAGCGCGCCGGCACGCTCAGCGGCGGCGAGCAGAAGATGCTGCTGATGGCCCGCGCCCTCTCTGTCGATGCCCGGGTGCTGCTGGTGGACGAGATCAGCGAAGGGCTGCAGCCCTCGGTGATCACGCGGCTCGCCGGCGTGCTGGCGCAACAGCGCAGCGCCGCCGGCCGCGCCATCCTGCTGATCGAGCAGAATCTGGGCTTCGCGCTGGAAATCGCCGATCGCTACGCCGTGCTCGATCGCGGCGAGATCGTCGATACCGGCCCCGCCGCCGGCGCCGCCGCGCGCATCGCCCATCACCTCAGCGTCTGAGGAGCGCAGATGACCTATTCCATCGTCGCACGATGCCCCGAGAGCGGGGAACTCGGCGTGGGGG
>DAICZL010000615.1 GCA_027311165.1 bacterium | reverse complement strand
GGCCTTCGCGGCGCGAAAGGCCGGCCATGCAGCAGGATCTCCCCGCCCGCGCGGGGGCGCAGGCCGAAGATCGCCTCCACCGTCTCGCTGCGCCCGGCCCCGACCAGGCCGCCGAGCCCCAGAATCTCGCCCCGGTGCAGGGTGAAGGACACGTCGCGCACGGCGGGCGGGGCCGAGAGATGGCGCAGCTCCAGCACCTTCTCGCGCGACGCCTCGACCAGTTCGGGGCGGGTGGTGAGCACCTGCTCGACCTCCTGGCCCACCATCAGCCGCACGATCTCCCCCTGCGACAGGCCGGAGGTCGGCAGGCCGGTGGCGACGCTGCGGCCCTCGCGCATCACCGTCACGCGGTCGGTGATGGCGAACACCTCCTCCAGCCGGTGCGAGACGAACACCAGCGCGTGATCGGCATCGCGCAGCCGGCCCATGACATCGAACAGCCGCTCGACCTCCCCGGGCGAGAGCGAGGCGGTGGGTTCGTCGAAGATGATCAGCGCCGCGTTCAGCGCCAGGGCCTTGGCGATCTCCACCAGCTGGCGCTGCGCGGCGGAGAGTTCGCGCACCTCGGCATCGAGCTTGAGCGCGTGTTCCTGGCCGAGCTGGGCCAGCACCGCACCGGCGCGCCGGCGCATCGCCGCCCGGTCGAGCCGGCCCTTCTGGCCGAGTTCGGGAAGGAAGATGTTCTCGAGCACCGAGAGATCCGGGGCGAGGCTCGTCTCCTGCATCACCATGGCGATGCCGGCGGACAGCGCCTCGCGCGGGGCGCGCGCATCGAGGCTGTGGCCATCGAAGCGCAGGCTGCCGCCATCGCGGCGGACATGGCCGCTGATCACCCGCGAGAGCGTCGATTTTCCCGCGCCATTGGCGCCGAGCAGGGCATGCACCTCCCCCCGCGCCACCGACAGCGAGGCCCCGGCCAGCGCGCGGGTGCGATCGAAGGTCTTCTCGATGCCGGTCGCCACCAGCAGGGGGGCGGCTGGGGCCGGCCTCGCGGTCGCGGGTTCGGTGCTCATCGGCCTCGGGCCCGGCGGCGCGCGCCGGGCCCGGTTTCCCTGCCGCGGATCAGAGCTCGTTGGCGAACACCGTCTCGCGGATGGTCGGCAGCAGCTGATCGATGTTCTTGCTGGACACGGCCAGGATCGGCACGGTGATCTGCTTCTCCGGCTTGCCGCCCGACAGCACGGTCAGGATCGACTCCGCGGATTTCTGGCCCATCAGGAAGGGCTGCTGCATGCCCGATCCCACCACGTCGCCCTTCTTGATCAGCTCGACCAGTTCCGGGGTGCCGTCGAAGGCGGCGACCAGCACCTCGCCCTGGCGGCGGGCGGCCTTGATGGCGCGCAGCGCGCCCAGGGTGGGCTGATCGGTCTGCACGAACAGCCCGCGCATGTCCGGATTGGCCGAGAGCATGTCCTGGGCGAATTTGAAGGTCTCATCGGTGGTGTAGGACTGCATCTGCTGCAGCCCGGCCTCCTTGGTGATGCCGGCCTCCGCCATCGCCTTGCGGAAGCCCGCGGTGCGCGCCTGGCCGTTCTTGCGCACCTGGCTGATGGTGATCAGCCCGACCGATCCGCCGGTCCAGCCCTTGTCCTTCATCGCCTCGGCCAGCGCCTTGCCGACGCCGTACGCGCCCTCGAAATTGTTGGAGATCACGAAGGACACGTATTCGCCGCTGTTGGTGCCGATATCCGACACCACGACCGGGATCCCGGCCTTCTGGGCGAGCGCGAGCACCGAGGGCGCGGTCGAGCTGTCGGTGGGCGAGATGCAGATGCCGGCGACACCGCGGGCGATCACGTCCTGGGCGTTGGCGAGCTGGGTCTGGGCATTGTTGTGGCTGTCGAGCGCGGTGAACGCGTAGCCGCCCTTCTTCGCGCCACTCTCGATGCCCTTGGACAGGTAGCGCCAGAACGGCAGATCGAGGCCGGGCGTGAGATAGACGATCTCCTTCGCGGCGGCGCGCGCGGGCCGGATGGCGGGCATGGCGAGGGTGGCGCCGGCAAGCGCCTGCAGCAGGGAGCGACGGTTCATCGGAATTTCCTCCGCATTGTCCGCTCGCCCCGTTGGCGGCGGATCTCGAATTGGCGGATTCGGATCATGGCCCGTCTCGGCCGCGCGCTCAATCCCCCGGGGTCGGGCCCCCGGGGTCGGGCGGATCGACGCCCCTTCGAAACACTACCATGGGTTGCATTTGAGAATCCGACCCATTTCCACAAGTGCATGTTGCGCTGCATCTGAATTCTTAAGGGCGAAACATCGCAACAGTTTGAACAAAATTTCTCGTTTTTTCATCAGACTTCATGAAATTCACCTATCGCCGCCAGTGCTTCCGGGTCAGATTAAACGATCTGTTAAGAATGACAGGCTCGGAATGTTCCGATATCGCATTTCTTTTCTGCGCCTTCGGACCGGCCCGGTGCCTGACCGGCCGCGCCTGCCCCGCCTCTCTCCCCTCGCGCCCCCCACTCTCGCCAGCAATCCCCGGAGGTTATCGTGACGGTCTATCAGTGGAACAACAGCAGCGGCGGCAATTTCGGCACCAGCACCGACTGGACACCGAACGGCACGCCCGGCTCGGGCGATATCGCCAATATCGATGCCACCGGCCCCTATACCGTCACGGTGACCAGCAACACGACCGTGGCCGGCCTCGAGATGATCGCCGGCACCACCCTGTCGATCGCATCGGGCGTGTTCTCGATGCTGAGCGGCAGTGACGGCGGCGTCGATGCCGGCACCATCGCGGTCGGCAACAACAACGCGCTCGATCTCGGCGGCACGGTGGACAATACCGGCACGATTTCGCTGAATTCCGGCGGCAACAACACCGACATGGTGATCGCCGCCGCCTCGGCCACGCTGAGCGGCACCGGCAAGGTGGTGCTGTCGGACAACATCGCCAACCGCATCTATGGCGCCTCCGGCAGCGACGTGCTGGTGAATGTCGCCAACACGATCATGGGCTCGGGCCAGCTCGGCGCCGGGCAGCTCACCTTCACCAACGCGTCGGCCGGGGTGGTGGACGCGACCGGCACGGCCGCCCAGCTGGTGGTGAACACCGGCGCCAACGTGCTGGTGAATGCCGGCAAGCTGGAAGACACCGGCAGCGCCGGGCTGCAGCTTCAGTCCACCGTGGTGAACAATCTGGGCGGGACCATCCTGGCCAGCGGCAGCGTCGCCCATGTGGATCTGAACAACGCCACCATCCAGGGCGGCCAGATCACCACCAGCGGCGGCGGCGTGGTCGAGGTCGTCAGCACCGCCAGCCTGGACGGCTCGGCCCATGCCGTCACCAACAAGGGCCTGCTGCTGGTCAACAACAACTCCCTGCTGAACCTGCTCGGCCTGATCACCAACACCGGCACGATCTCGGACGTTTCGGGCGGCAACAACACCAACATCGTGGTCAACGGCGCCTCCGCGACGCTGTCGGGCGGCGGCAAGCTGGTGATGTCGGACAACGGCGCCAACCGCATCTACAACGCTTCCGCCGGCGAAGCGCTGGTGAACGTCAACAACACGATCTCCGGCGCCGGCCAGCTCGGCGCCGGCCGGCTGACCATGACCAACCAGTCCGCCGGCGTGATCGACGCGACCGGCACCAATGCGCTGACCGTGAATTTCGGCGGCGGCACGCTCAGCAATCAGGGGCTGCTGGAATCGACCAATACCCCGCTCGGCAATGGCGGGCTGGTGCTGGCCAGCACGGTCATCGACAATACCGGCGGATCGAATGGGGGGATCATTCTCGCCACCGGCGCCAACGCCTCGGTCTTCCTGACCGGCGGGGTGGACATCATCGGCGGCACGCTGAAGACCGCCGGGGGCGGCATCATCCAGGATGTCGGTACCGCCACGCTGGACGGCAGCAAGACCGGCGCGCCGGTGAACAACACCGGCCTGCTGCAGATCGACAACAACACCACGCTTTATTTTGCCGGCTCGATGACCAATACCGGCACGCTGGCGCTGGCCTCGACCGGCAATCTGACGGACCTGATCCTGGCCGGCACCAGCGCGAGCAGCACGCTGCTCGGCAGCGGCA
>DAICZL010000603.1 GCA_027311165.1 bacterium | reverse complement strand
GGCCTTGAGCGCGCCGGCCAGGCCCGCGAGCGTCGCCGACAGCACGAACGCCAGGAGCTTGTAGCGGTCGGCATCGTAGCCCAGCGAGATCGCGCGCGGCTCGTTCTCGCGGATCGCCTTCAGCACCTGGCCGAAGGGGGAGTGGATGACGCGATGGATCAGCAGGAATCCGGCCAGGAAGATGCCGGCGGTCAGCCAGTACATCGCCATGTCGTTGTGCAGCGGGATGAACCCGAAGGCGGTGCCGCGCGGCACTTGCTGGATGCCGTCCTCGCCGCCGGTGAAGGGCGCTTCGACGCAAAAGAAATAGACCATCTGCGCCAGCGCCAACGTGATCATGGCGAAATAGATGCCCGAGCGGCGGATCGCCAGCCAGCCGAGTGCCAAGCCCAGAATCCCGCCCGCCGCGCCGCCCATCAGGATCGCCAGCACCGCGTCCACATGCCAGGTCTTGAGCACCCAGGCGCCGACATAGGCGCCCATCCCGTAATAGGCGGCGTGGCCGAAGGACAGCAGCCCGACATAGCCGATCATCAGGTTGAACGCGCAGGCGAACAGCGCCGCGGCCAGCACGCGCATCAGGAAGATCGGATAGAGGACAAAGGGCAGCACGCCGATCGCCACGAGCAGGATCAGGAATCCGACGGCCTGGGCGCGGGTGAAGCCGAACAGGCCGGGGCGCGCGCCGGCGCCGATCCCGGGGGCGGTGGTGACAGACATCAGGCGGTCTTTCCAAACAGGCCGCGGGGCATGAACAGCAGCACGATCACCATCACCAGGAAGATCACGGTGGCCGAGCCTTGCGGATAGAAGACCTTGGTCAGGCCCTCGATGACACCAAGACCGAAGCCGGTGACGATCGATCCCATGATGGACCCCATGCCGCCGATCACGACGATGGCGAACACGGTGTTGATGAAATTATCGCCCATGTCGGGATTCACCGAATAGATCGGCGCGGCCAGCACGCCTGCGAAGGCGGCCAGCCCCACGCCGCAGCCATAGGTGATCGTGATCAACAGCGGCACGTTCACCCCGAAGGCGCGGACCATTCCGGGATTTTCCGTGGCCGCCCGCAGCCGCGCGCCGAGCGAGGTCTTCTCGATGATCGCCCAGGTGGCGAGACAGACCACCAGCGCGGCCACCACCACCCAGGCGCGATAGATCGGCAGATACATGAATCCGAGATCGACGATCCCTTGCAGCACGTTCGGGATGTCATAGGGCATCCCGGAACTGCCGTAGAAATTGCGGAACAGGCCCTCGATCACCAGGGCAAGGCCGAAGGTCAGCAGCAGGCCGTACAGATGATCGAGCTTGTACAGTTGGCTGATGAGCGTGCGCTCCAGCAGCACGCCGAACGCGCCAATGAGGATCGGCGAGAGGATCAGCGCCGGGAAATAGCCGATGCCAAGGTAATGCAGCAGCAGCCAGGCGGCGAAGGCGCCCATCATGAACAGCGCGCCATGCGCGAAATTGATGATGTTCAGCATCCCGAAGATGATCGAGAGGCCGAGCGCCAGCATGGCGTAGAACGCCCCGTTGATGAGGCCGAGCAGCAGCTGGCCGAACAGCAGGGGGGCGGGAATGCCGAAGATCATCATCATGGCGCGACGGCTCCGCGAAAAGGATCAGACGCCGAGATAGTCATGCAGCTTGTCCATGCTGGAGGCCAGGAGATGGTTGGGGATCATATCGACCACCCGCCCGTGCTCCATTACGTAGTGCCGGTCGGCAACGGTGGCCGCGAAGCGAAAATTCTGCTCGACCAGCAGCACGGTGAAGCCGCGATTCTTGATCTCGTGGATGGTCCGCCCGATCTGCTGGACGATCACCGGCGCCAGGCCCTCGGTGGGCTCGTCCAGCAGCAGCAGCTTGGCGCCGGTGCGCAGGATGCGTGCGATCGCCAGCATCTGCTGCTCGCCGCCCGACAGCTTGGTGCCGTGCGCGGTGCGCGCGCGCTCCTTCAGGTTGGGAAACAATGCGTAGATGGTGTCCATGTCGAGGCCGCCCGGGGCGATCACCGGCGGCAGCATCAGGTTCTCGGTGACGCTGAGGGAGCCGAAGATCGCCCGCTCCTCGGGACAGAGCGCGATGCCGGCGCGGGCGATGCGCTCGGGCGCGGCGTTCACCAGCTCCGCGCCGCGAAAGCGGATGCTGCCCGCCCGGCGCGGGACCAGGCCCATGATCGATTTCATCGTCGTGGTCTTGCCGGCGCCGTTGCGGCCGAGCAATGTCACCACCTCGCCCTCGCGC
>DAICZL010000596.1 GCA_027311165.1 bacterium | reverse complement strand
GAGCCCCGCTATGTGCGGGAGGGGCCGGGGCCATGCGGGGCGGCGCCAGGTCTGTCCTGCCGCCATGCTCACCCTCGGAGGTGGCTCCCATCAGGGGAGCTCCCATCAGGGCGCCGGCATCTCGGCCAGCAGCGTATGCGTGCCGATCTGCCCCTCCAGGTCGGCCTTCGCCAGGGTCTGCTGATCGTTCCAGCGCGCCGCGATCCGCCCGGATGCGCCGCCCGTGGCAGCGAAGCGCAGATCGGCCGCGATCGCGCCGGACAGCTGGTCCCAGCTGATCTCGCCGGAAACCGCCAAATCCTCGGTCCAGCGCACCTGGCGCAGCCGGAAATGCACGACATCGCCGGGCTGCGTGTAGCTCCAGTCGCCGCCATGCAGGCCCGTATCGCGGCCGGAAGTATTGACATACCAGCGCGCCAGGACATCGCCCGCGCTCTGCACCGCGGCCGAGGCGAGGGCGCGTTCGCGTGACGTCGCGGAGTTGCCGGGGCGCGGATCGGCGGCGATCGCCTCGGCGGCATGGCGGGGGAAGAAGGGCACCAGCCGCACCGGATTGATCCGGGCGGCGCAGGACACCTCGCCCGGATCGAGATCGCTGACGAAGCGCCGCACGATCGCCTGGGCGCAGTCATCGACATCGCCCACCGCATCGACATGGAAGCTGTTGGCCAGCACGATCTGACGGGCATGGGGAAATTGCGCGGCGGTGATGGCGCCTTCCGCCGCAGTGGTCAGCATGTCGAGCTCGCCGTTGAGCACCAGGGTTGGCGCATCGGTGAACCGCGCGCCGGGGGGGATCGGCACGCCGGGCGGATAGGGCGGATGGACGACCGGCCAGCCCAGACACAGATCGAGCACGCTGATATCCAGCGGCACGGTCAGGAATTCGTCGATCGACAGCGGCGGGTAGACTTCGGGATCGCTGCGCTGCTCGGCCGCGATCGCCGCGTTTCGCTGGCGCTGGCGCAGGTCGGGCGGGGCGGACATATCGTAGATCTGCTGGTAGTCCATGCAGCTGACCGCAGCGAACAGGCCGCGGCTGTAGGATTGCGCCGGCCCTGGCGCCTCGGTCTCCAGATTCTCGGCCATCAGCCGCAGCAGCGGCGCCGGGTCGTCATTGTCCTGCAGCGCCCGCGCCGCGGCATCGAGGTCGCGGTAGATCACCGGCCCGGACACGCCGGCATAGAGCGCAAGCCCGAGCGTCGCCGGATCGGCGGTGACCGGCCGCCGCCGCCCGTCGGCATCGGGGGCGTTGCCGCTGACCGGAGCGCGCCGGAGCCGGTCCAGCAACGCGACGATGCGCCCGTAATAGGAGCCGCCGAGCGCCTTGCAATACGGCGCGCGCTGGCAGGCGAGGTCGAAACCACGGCGCACCACCACTCCGGCATTGGAATACCAGGGCGTCTCGCCGATCACCGGATAGGCGCCGTCCAGCACCAGGCTGCGCAGCCGGTCGGGGTAGCGGGCGGCGAACGTCTGGCCGAAGAAGGTGCCGTAGCTGTCGCCGTAGAAATCGATCCGGCCGATCCGCAGCGCGTCGAGCACCGCCACCATGTCCTCGACCGCGAGCCCGGTGCCGTAGAGCACCGCGGCGCCGCCCAGCGACTCGCCGCAGGCGGTGACCGCCGGCAGCGTCTGCAGCTTCTCGGTCTGCAGCCACCGGCAGTCGATCGCTCCGGAGGCGCCGGTGCCGCGGGCATCGACCAGCAGCATGTCGTGATCACCGCGCAGCGGGGCGAACAGAGCGAGATACCCGGCACGGCTGGCAATGGTCGGAAATCCGGGTCCCCCCTCCTGCGCCACGATCGTACCCGCCGCCGGCCGGGCCGCATCGCGGTGCGGGTAGAACTGGAATGCGATCGGGAGTTCGCCCGCGACCCTTCCGGAGGGATCGAGCGGGCGTTGCAGCACCCCGCAATAGGCCGCGGCATGCGGGCAGGGATGCAGGTTGAGCGCGCCCACCACCAGATCGCCGGCGGGCAGGACGGCATCCTCGCCGACTGGCCGGGCTGCCACGGGGCCGGAAGAGAACACGGCAAAGAGCAGCCAGGCGGCCAGGGTCCGGCTTGTGCATCCCATCTCGGCGGCGATCCTGCTGGGGTGACGCGGGCATCGGATGACAGCATCGCCGCCGGCTGCTGGCAACCGCGTGCGGGACAGGCAGACGCCAGGGAGAGGGATCTGTCCGCCGCCGCCCCCCGGTGGGCTGTCGCCCCTGGCATCCGCCCCTTGGCATCCGCCCCTTGGCATCCGTCCCCGTCGGAGGGTCAGGCGGCCCGGCTCGGGACCCGCAGGGTCGCCTCCATCACCTGCACCGGCTGGTCGTCCTGGTTGAAGGTGGTCACCTGCACGCGCAGCGTGCCCTGGCCGGGGCGCAGCCTGGATGGCCTCGCCTCCAGCACTTCGGTGCGCAGATGTAGCCGATCCCCCGGGCGCACCGGGCGCGACCAGGTGATGGCCACCTGCAGCCCGACGATGCCGCCCTGCGGGCGGAAATCGCTGTCCACCAGCAGCCGCATGGTCAGCGCCGCGGTATGCCAGCCGCTGGCCGCCAGGCCGCGGAAGACGGTGGAAGCGGCGGCCGCGGGGTCCAGATGCGCCGGCTGCGGGTCGAAGGACGCGGCGAAGTCCCGGATCGCCGCGTCCTCGATCGTCGCGCTGGCCGAGCCGAAGACCTGCCCGGGGGCGAAATCCTCGAGCCAGTTCATCGCGGCGCGGTCTCGCCGAGGATCTCGGTGGCGTGGCGGGCGCGCCCGGCCTCGGTGATCTCGAAGCGCTGATCGGCGCGGGTGCGGGCCAGTCCCATCGCTTCCAGCCGGGTCAGGCAGGGGCCATCCTTCAGCCCCGGCGGACGTCCCGCCGCGCCGCACAGGGTCAGCCGGTGCAGGGCGGACCGGCAGCAGGTCTCCAGATAGGGCTGGTGCCACATGCGCGCAGTGTCGGGGACCACCCGCCCAGGCGCAAGCCGCCCAGGCCCCGTTGACGAGGGGGTACCCCCCAAGGAATGCGGATCCAGGGAGCGGTGCTGCCTGGTGGGTCCCAAGCAGCCATGGGGGCAAAGCCCTGGCCTTGCCCGACCTGTGCCGTGCCGCTTTCCATCCGCCAAGGCTTCGGGCAGGAAGCGGGGGACATGGTCGATCTGTCCCCCCTGGCGATGAGGTTGCTGCGCCTGCTGGAGCCCGAGCGGGCGCACCGTCTGGCGCTGGCCGCGCTGCGGGCGGGCCTGGCGGGCCGGGCCGGCGGGGCGGACGACCCCGCGCTGGCGGTTTCGGCGCTGGGGCTGCGCTTCGCCAATCCGGTCGGGCTCGCCGCCGGGTTCGACAAGGACGGCGTCGCGCTGCGCGGCTTGGCCGGGCTGGGCTTCGGGCTGATCGAGATCGGCACGGTCACGCCGCTGCCCCAGCCTGGCAACCCCCGGCCCAGGCTGTTCCGGCTGGCCGAGGACGGGGCGGTGATCAACCGCATGGGCATGAACAACCAGGGGCTGGCTGCCATGCTGGCGCGTCTGCGGGCGCTGCGGGGCGGCCCGGCGCTCGGGGTGAAGCTCGGGGTCAATGTCGGCATCAACAAGGACGGCGCGGAGCCCGAGCGCGACTATCCTTCCCTGGTCGCTGCCGTCGCCCCGTTCGCCGACTACATCGTGATCAACGTCTCCTCGCCGAATACGCCGGGGTTGCGCGATCTGCAGGCGAGCGAACGGCTGGGCGCCATCCTGTCGGCCATCGCGCAGCACGCCGGCCCGCATC
>DAICZL010000595.1 GCA_027311165.1 bacterium | reverse complement strand
CCTCCCTCCCATCCGGCTTGCGCCACCGCGCGCTCCGGTCCGGCGCCGGCGCAGCCCGTTCCGCCTCCATGACCACCGCCCCCCTGCCGGTCGCGCAGGCCTCACCGGGCGGAGCAGCCGCACGATCGTGACCCGAACCTGCCGCGCGATCAGTTCACCGCCAGAGACCGCCCGCTACGCCCGCTCGGCCATCGGGCGAGCGGCGCACCCTGCACCGATGGCAGGCCAGCCGCCCGCCAGACGCGAGCGGGCGCCGCCCCGCCGGCAACGATCCGTGCGATCATCGGAGCGGGATCCGACAAGGGGAAACCAAGACCATGCAGCCGATCGTCATCGCCTGTGCCATCACCGGCTCGGTGCCGCGCAAGAAGGACAATCCGGCGGTGCCCATCACGCCCGCCGAGCAGGTGGAGAGCACCCATGCCGCGTTCGAGGCCGGAGCGAGCCTGGTGCACATCCATGTCCGCAACCCCGACGAAAGCGCCTCCAGCGATCCCGTGCTGTTCGGCCTGGTGCAGGAGGGCGTGCGCAGGCACTGCCCCGGCATGATCGTGCAGTTCTCCACCGGCGGCCGCGGCCGGGACCCGGCGGCGCGCGGCAACGCGCTCGACCTGCGGCCCGACATGGCCTCGCTCTCCACCGGGTCGGTGAATTTCCCGACCATCGTCTACGAGAACCCGGCCAGCCTGGTCGTCGACCTCGCCACCAGGATGCAGCGCTACGGGGTACGCCCGGAGATCGAATTGTTCGATCTCAGCCATATCCACGGCGCGCGCCGGCTGATCGATGCCGGGCTGATGGATGACCGCCCGCATGTGCAGGTGGTGATGGGCGTCCGGAACGCGCTGCCGGCGGAGGAGCATCTGCTGGACCTGATGCTGGGCGAAATCCACCGGATCCTGCCGCGCGCCACCTGGACCGCCGCGGGCATCGGCGCGAACCAGGCGCGGGTGATGGGCTGGGCGCTGGCGCGCGGCGCGCACGGGGTGCGCACCGGGCTCGAGGACAATATCCGCGTGGGCAAGGACCGGCTGGCCGCCAGCAACGCGGAACTGGTGACACTCGCCGCCGAGGCGCTGGCCCGCACGGGCTGCCGCCCGGCCAGCGCGGCGGAAGCGCGGACGGCGCTGGGGCTCGCGGCCGCGTAGCGACCCCAGCCGGCAGGGGCGCATCGGAAGGCTTGATCAGGGGCGCCGTTTCCCCCGACGCTGCGCGCCCTGGCGTCAGGATCGGACCAGCAGGTGACATTTTCCGCCCTCGATTCGGAACTGACGCGCCCTCTGTTCGCCACCGAGGCGATGGCGGCGTGCTTTTCCGACACCGCCAGGCTGCGCGCCATGCTGGCGGTGGAGGCCGCCCTGGCCCGGGCGGAGGCCGAACACGGCCTGGTGCCGCCGGGGCTGGCGGCGGCGCTGGAGGAGATCGGCCCGGCCGCGCTGGATGCCGCCGCGATCGGCCGGCAGACCGCGCTGGCCGGGGTGCCGAGCATCCCCTTCGTGAACGCGGTGCAGGCGCTGCTCCCGCCCGAACTGGAGCGCGGCTTCCACAAGGGCGCGACCTCCCAGGACATCCTGGACACCGCCCTGGTCCTGCAGATGCGCGACGCGCTCGGGCTGATCGCCGCCGACCTGCTGGCGATCCTGGAGGGGTTGTCCGCGCTCGCCCGGCGGCACCGCGCGACCCCCTGCGTGGGGCGCAGCTACGGCCAGCACGCGGCCCCGCTGAGCTTCGGCTTCAAGGCGGCGGTCTGGCTCGCCGGCGTGGCCGAGGCCGCCCTGCGTCTGCCGGATCTGCGCGGGCGGCTGCTGGTCGCCTCGCTGGGCGGGCCGGTCGGCACGCTGGCCGGGCTGGGCGCGCAGGGGCCGGCGGTGCTGGACGGGTTCGCCCGGGCGCTCGGCCTGGGCACGACCCCGATCGCCTGGCACACGCGGCGCCTGCGCATCGGCGAGGCGGGATGCTGGCTGGCGCTGCTGATCGGGTCGCTGGCCAAGATGGCGACCGACATCGCGAGCCTGGCCGCGACCGAGGTGGCGGAAGTGGCGGAACCCTACCAGCCCGGGCGGGGCGGGTCCTCGGCGATGCCGCACAAGCGCAATCCGGTGTCCTGCACCGTGATCCTGGCCGCGCATGCCGCCGCGCCGGGCCTGGCCGCCACGTTGCTGACCGCGATGGCCGCGGCGCATGAGCGCCCGGTGGGGCTGTGGCACGCGGAATGGCAGAGCCTGCCGAGCCTGTTCGCCCTGGCCTCCGGCGCGCTGCGGGAAGCCCGGACCCTGGCCGAAGCGCTGGAGGTCGATCCATCGCGCATGCGCCTCAATCTGGACGCCACCCGGGGATTGCTGTTCGCCGATGCCGCGGCCGGACGCCTCCGCGCCGTTCTGGGTCACGCCCAGGCGCATCAGCTGGTGGAACGCGCCTCCGCCACGGTGCGGCAGAGCGGCCTCGCCCTGCAGACGGTGCTGGAAGGCGAGGACGCGGTGCGGGCTTCCGGCATCGATCTGGCGCCGGCCTTCGACCTGACCCGGGCGATCGAGGCGGCTTTGCCCTGGGTGGACCGATCGGTGCGGGATGCGGAGCGCGTGTGCGGGCTGCTGCGCAACGAGACCCGGACGGGGCTGGGGG
>DAICZL010000594.1 GCA_027311165.1 bacterium | reverse complement strand
GGCACCGCCCCGCTGTCCGCGGCGGGGGCGGGGTTTGTGGCGCCGGGGGCGCAGACCGCGCAGGGCGTGGGCCTGTCCGCGGCCTGGACCGATCGCTGGTTCAGCGCCGATCTCGGCGCCACGCCATTGGGTTTTCGTGAGCAGAATGCGGTGGGCGGCGTCGAGGTCTCGCCCGAACTCACCCCCGGTCTGCGGCTGCGGCTGACCGGCGAGCAGCGGGCGGTGACCGACAGCGTGCTGTCCTATGCCGGCACCAAGGACCCGTCTTCGGGCCAGGTCTGGGGCGGGGTGGTGCGCGATCGCGGCCATGGCCAGCTCGAACTCGGGCTGGGTCGGGCGGATCTGTATGCCGGCGGTGGCTATTCGGCGCTGAGCGGGCACGAGGTGCAGAACAACACCGAGGTCGAGATGGGTGCCGGTGGCGGCTACTCGGTCTACAAGACATCGACCGACGAGGCGCGGGTCGGCCTCGACCTGGTCTATTTCGGGTTCGATCATAATCTGCGCTACTTCACGCTGGGTCAGGGTGGATATTTCAGTCCGCAGACCTATTTCGCCGCGTTGGTTCCGGTGCAGTACAGTCAGACGCTCGATACGTTCAGCTGGAACGTGCGGGCCAGCGCCGGCTATCAGAGCTATACCGAGCACAGTTCGCCGGTGTTTCCCGACAATTCCGCCCTGCAGGCGCAGCTGGACGCGGCGGCCGCGGGCAATACGGCGCTGCTGACCGCCTATCCGGGCAAGAGCGCCTCGGGCTTCACCGGTGGCCTGTCCGGCCAGTTCGAGTATCACGCGACCCCGTCCCTGGTGCTGGGCGGGCGGGCCAGCGTGCAGACCACCGGCAACTCGAGCGAGGCCGATGGCACGCTGTTCGCCCGCTACATCTTCGATGCCGGCGCGCCGGCGGATCCACGACCATGATGGATGCGAGCGTGGTTCCCGGCCAGGCCGAGCCCGATCGCCCGGCGCGGCCCTGCCGGGCGGAATGGCGGCACTTCCTGCGCGCCCTGGCCGAGGAGGTGGATGCCGCGGCCGGGGCGGCCGGGCGGGACCGGCTGCTGGTCGGCGTCGGCCGGCGCATGGCGCGGCTGCTGCCGCTGCCGCCGGTGCTGACGCTCGATGCGCTGGAAATGGAGATGAACGACGCCCTCGGTGCGATCGGCTGGGGCAGCGTGCGGCTGTCGCTGCATGAATTCGATCGCTGCCTGGTGATCGCCCATGGCGATTTGCCGCGGCTGGGTTCGGCCGGGGATCCGCCGGGACAGTGGCTGGCGGCGCTGCTGGAAGGTCTGTACCAGACCTGGATGGGCGAGCAGCCGTGGGCGGAGCCCGCGCTGCTGGTGCGCCGCCAGGGCGCGCAGACGCCGGGGCTGGTGGTGCTGCGTTACGGGCGGGGCTGAGCCGACGGCGCGAGGCCAGAGGGCTCTGCCCTGCGCTGTCGCCAGGCGAAACCCACCCGCGACCGCAGGCCCCATCGCGCTTCGGGACCCGTCTCCGTGCAGCGTACCCCCCCCCTGTCGGACGGGGTCCGGGGCCGCGGGGGGTTTCCCCCTGGGCAGATCGGGCTGGGGA
>DAICZL010000587.1 GCA_027311165.1 bacterium | reverse complement strand
CCCACGCTCGCGGGCAGGGCCTGTCCGCCGCCACGCGCCAGGCCGAGCGCGGCGGGAGCGTTCGTTTCAGGTCGATCCCGCCGCGCTCGGCCTGGCGCGTGGCGGCGGACAGGCCCTGCCCGCGAGCGTGCGCGGCCGGATGGAGGCCGCGCTGGGGGCCGATTTCTCCGCCGTGCGGGTCCATGTCGGGCCGCAGGCGCAGCGGATCGGCGCGGTCGCCTTCACCACCGGCACCGACATCTATTTCGCGCCCGGCCGCTACCAGCCGGACACGCTGCCGGGGCAGCAATTGCTGGGGCATGAACTGGCCCATGTGGTGCAGCAGCGCCAGGGACGGGTGCGCCATCCCACCGGCGTCGGGCTGGCGGTGGTGCAGGACCGGGCGCTGGAAGCCGAGGCCGACCGCCTGGGCCAGCGCGCAGCGTGGCCCGGGCCGGCCAGGGGCCCGGCCACCCTGCCTGCCGCCCGGCCGCCCTGGCGCGGGGCCGCGGTGCTCACCCAGTGTCGCCGACCGGTCATCCAGCGCGAGGTGGAACATAACGGCACCGCCTATGCCGGCAACGGCGAGCGGGCCAGATGGCGGGTGGCGCTCAAGCGGGCGGTCATCGACGACTATAATTTACGGACCGGAAAATCCCTGCCGTACAACACCGATGTCTCGGACGAGGACCTGGATCGCTGCCATAAGATCAGCTTTGATGACATTGAGACCATGGTGGTAAATTATCTCAACAATGTTATAGATCAGCAAACATTTATCAATTTGACGGCCAGCCTGACCGCACCAAGCCAATATAAAGAAGTCGGAAAATGGCGTACGTTTCTGATCGAAGCTAAGACCAATTCGGGTCCCGTGTTGAATATCGTCTCCTACGCCAACCGCCTGCTCAGCATCCTGAACAGCTCCCTATTCAACGTATTGCTCGGCGCGGCCAGCACCAACCGCAGCATCCAGCAGAAGCTGGATCTGCATTTCACCGACACCGGGGCCGGCTTCAGCCTGACGCCGATCAGCCGGAACCTCGTCACGACATGGAGCGGCAATGCCAGCGGCCTGCCGCTTACGCCGGGCGGCACCAACATCAAATCGTCCTTCGCCACGGGTGGCGTCGTGCCTCTGGGCAATCTGACGCCCAACACCGACACGCTGTTCAACGCGCTCTGATGCAGCGGCCCGCCTTGCTGCCGGTCCCGCCGCACGGCCATCCGAACCCCGCGGCCGCCCGGCCCCGGCTGGCGGCGCTGATCGCCGCGCTGGCGGTGATGTCCGCGCTCGGGCCGCCGGCGCGGGCCCAGTACGCCACCCCGGCGATGCAGTGCGAACAGGCGATCGAGACGGCCGAGCGGCTGGAGGCGCTGCCGCCTGGCCTGCTCGGCGCCATCGCCCGGGTGGAGACCGGCCGTCCCGACCCGGGCTCCGCCACACTCCGCCCCTGGCCCTGGACCATCGATGCCGACGGTTCGGGGCGGATGTTCGCCACCAGCGAGGCCGCGATCGATGCCGTCCGCGCGCTGCAGGCACATGGCGTGCGCTCGATCGATGTGGGCTGCCTGCAGGTCAACCTGATGCACCATCCGGACGCCTTCGCGACGCTGGAGCAGGCCTTTGACCCGCTGGCCAATGCGCTCTACGCCGCGCGCTTCCTTCGCGCCCTGTTCACCGCCAGCCTGGACTGGACGGACGCGGCCGCCGCCTATCACTCCCGCACGCCGGAATTCGCGCTGCCCTATCGACGGCGCGTTCTGGCAGCCTGGGGGGCAGCCTGGGGG
>DAICZL010000586.1 GCA_027311165.1 bacterium | reverse complement strand
GCGGCGATCGCCTTGACGATATCGCCGCTGGTGCGCATCCCGCCATCGGCGATCGCCGGCACATCGCGCGCCCGGCAGGCCGCCGCCGTCTCCAGCACCGCCGAGAATTGCGGCACGCCCACCCAGGCCACCACCCGGGTGGTGCAGATGCTGCCCGGACCGATGCCGATCTTCACCGCGTCCGCCCCGGCCTCGATCAGCGCGATCGCTCCCTCCGGGGTCGCGACATTGCCGGCGATGACCTGCACGGAATTGGACAATTGCTTGATCCAGCCGACCGCCTCCAGCACCCCGGCGGAATGGCCATGGGCGGTGTCCACCACGATCACATCGGTCTCGGCGGCGATCAGCGCCTCGGTGCGCGCCCGCCCGTCTTCCCCCACGCCGGTCGCCGCGGCGACCCGCAGCCTTCCCAGCGCATCCTTGTTGGCCAGCGGATGGGCCTGCGCCTTGTCCATGTCCTTGACGGTGATCAGCCCGACACACCGATAGGCCTCGTCCACCACCAGCAGCTTCTCGATGCGGTGGCGGTGCAGCAGCCGCCGCGCCTCCTCCGGCCCGACATCGGCGGTGACGGTGATCAGATTCTCCCGCGTCATCAGCGCGTAGACCTTCAGCGCCGGGTCGGTCGCGAAGCGCACGTCGCGATGGGTCAGGATGCCGACCAGCCGGTTGGTCTGCCGCTCCACCACCGGCACGCCGCTGATGCGGTAGGCGTCCATCAGCGCCCGCGCATCGGCCAGCGTCTGGTCGGGGTGGATGGTGAGCGGGTTCACCACCATGCCGGATTCGAACTTCTTGACCTGGCGCACCTGCGCCGCCTGGTCGGTCACCGAAAGATTCTTGTGGATCACCCCGATGCCGCCGGACTGCGCCATGGCGATCGCCATCGCCGCCTCGGTCACCGTGTCCATCGCCGCGGAGATCAGCGGAATGTTCAGATCGATCCGGCGGGTCAGCCGTGTGCGCGTATCGGTGGCGCCAGGGAGCACCTGCGAATAGGCCGGCACCAGCAGCACGTCATCGAAGGCGAAGGCTTCCAGGATGCGCGCGCCAAAGCCCGATTGAGCGGGGCCAGCAGGTTCGGTGGGGATATCGAATGCCATGGGCGGCAACCTTTCCGCGACCGGCACCCGGCGCGCAGCGCCAGACACCGTCCTTGGCCGCCCGAAATAGGCTGCGCGGGCGGCAGGTGCAAGCGAACAGCCTGCGACGATCGGCGCGGGCGCGCCCCGAGGCACCGCCACGGCCCGGCCCCCGACAGCGCAGAGACATGGCGAGGGCGCTGCCCCACGGCCCCTCGATCCGCCAGACACCGGCGGTCCCCCACAGCCGATCGGGACCCGGAATTCCCGGACACGGCATTCCCGGACCCGGTGATCCCTTGGGGGGTTCCCGCCAGCGCACGGGGTCCGGGGTCGTGCCCCCGGCTCAGCCTGCGGCGCGGAAGCCGGTCGCGACCACGTAGAGCTCGCTCGATTCCTGCCGGCTCGCCGGCGGCTTGGCGTGACGCACCTCGGCGAAGCTGCGCTTCAGCCGGTCCAGCATCCGCCGTTCGGACCCGCCCTGGAACACCTTGGCGACGAAGCCGCCGCCCGGAGCCAGCACCGCCTCGGCCAGATCGAGCGCGAGCTCGGCCAGCGCCATGATCCGCAGATGGTCGGTCGCGGCATGCCCGGTGGTATTGGGTGCCATGTCCGACAACACCAGATCGGCGCCGCCGCCCAGCGCCTCGGCCAGCAGCCGGGGCATGTCGGGGTCGTTGAAATCGCCCTGCAGCAGCACCGCCGGGGGCAGCTTGTCCATCGCCAGCAGATCCACCCCGACCACCGCGGCGGCGCCGCGCTGCAGCGCCACCTGGGTCCAGCCGCCCGGCGCGGCGCCCAGATCGAGCACCAGCGCGCCACGGCGGATCAGCCCGAAACGGTCGTCGAGCTCGATCAGCTTGAACGCCGCCCGCGAGCGAAATCCGCGCGCCTGGGCGGCACGGACATAAGGGTCGTTGAGCTGGCGGGTCAGCCAGCGCTGGGAGGAAGGCTTCTTGGCCCGCGCCGTGCGCAGCCGCACGGTGAGGCCACGCGCGCCGCCCGCCCCACCGATCTGATCGCCCGGCCTGGCTTGCGGCCTGGCTTGCGTCCTTTCCCGGATTGCCTCCCCGGGGGCCTCCCTGGGGGCCTCCCTGGGGGCCTCCCTGGGGG
>DAICZL010000585.1 GCA_027311165.1 bacterium | reverse complement strand
GGGGTACTGGCAGCGCATCGCCGCCAGGGGCTGGTGCTGGACTTCATGCTGCGCCAGGGCAATTGGGCGACCCTGGTGCTGCATCGCCGGGCGGGAAGGTGACCGCCAAAAACGTCTAGGCGAGGGCGGCGCAGACGCTCTCCCAGACCCGCAGTCTCTGGACCCGCAGTCTCTGGGGGCCATCCCCAGAGAATGTGGGCCCTGAGGCTTTGGGAGAGCCGTTCAGCGCTGCAGTGCGTGGGTGCCGGCCACGACGCCCTGGATGTCGGCGCGGCTGATGCCGATATCCGCCAGTTCGCGGTCCGACATGGCCGACAGCTCGGCGATGGCGGCGTTGCGGGCCGGCAGTTCGGCGAACCAGGTGACGATCCGCGCCAGCAGGCCGGACGGGCCGCGGCGCCCGGACCTGGGCAGGGCCCTGGTATCGGTCCCTGCAACACCGCGGTCGGCCCCGGCATACATCATGTTATGGGGCAGCAGAAAAGAAACGCCGGTGGTGGAGGTCTGGGTGGTCATGACACTTCATCCTAAGCTTTGGGCCCGGGGCCGATGCCTCGGGTGGGACCGGGGTTCTCCGGTCTCTTCGCAATGCAACATGGGCCGTCGGACGGCCGATTGGCAGCGCCGAATCCCTCCGCCAGACATGCATTCAATGCATGACTCGACAATATGCTATGTAAAACTATTGCGGCACGGTTAACGCATTAAGGCAAAAAGATGGCTCAAGCATCACGACTCGTTGATCTCCGTAAAGAACTGGCCCGCAGAGGGCTGGACGGATTCCTGATCCCGCGCGCCGACGAGCATCTGGGTGAATACGTGCCCGAAAGCGCCGCGAGGCTCGCCTGGCTGACCGGCTTCACCGGCAGCGCCGGCCTCGCCGTGGTGCTCGCCGACCGCGCCGCGGTGTTCTCCGACGGGCGCTACGTGCTGCAATTGCAGGCCGAGACCGACCCCGCGCTGTGGGAGCGCCGGCACATCATCGAGCAGCCGCCGGCCTCCTGGCTCGCCGCCGGCACCACGGCGGAGGCGCGCATCGGCTACGACCCCTGGCTGATCTCCGAGGAGGCGCTGGCCAAGTTCACCGAGGCCGGCCGCACCCTGGTGGCGGTCGCGGATAATCCGGTCGATGCGATCTGGACCGACCGCCCGGCCCCGCCGCTGGCACCGGCGCTGCCCCATGCGCTGGCCTATGCCGGGCTGGAGTCCGCGTGCAAGCGTGCCGATCTGGGCGCGGCGCTGCTTGCGGCGCGGCAGGACGCGGCGGTGATCAGCGACCCCGCCTCGATCGCCTGGCTGCTCAACATCCGCGGCAGCGACGTGGCGTTCACCCCGTTCGCGCTCGGCTTCGCGATCGCCCATCAGGACGGGCGTGCGGAACTGTTCATGGACCCGGCCAAGCTGCCCGACGCGACGCGCGCCTGGCTCGGCAACGACATCTCCTGCGCCCCCCGCGCCGCGCTGGCCGGGGCGCTGGCGGCGCTTTCGGGCAAGCGCGTGCGGGTGGATCCGGCCGGCTCCCCGGTCTGGTTCGCCCAGACCCTGCGCGCGGCCGGCGCCGAGAGCGGCGCCGGGAGCGATCCCTGCCTGCTGGCAAAGGCGTGCAAGAACGCCACCGAACAGCAGGGCGCCCGCGCCGCCCATGGCCGCGACGCGATCGCGGTCTGCCGCTTCCTGCACCGGATGGACCGGCCGGACGGCGCGGAGACCGAGGCCTCGGCGGCGGCGGCGCTGCTCGCCCTGCGCGCCGGACTGCCGGACTTCCGCGGCGAGAGCTTCCCCGCGATCTCGGCCGCCGGACCGCATGGCGCGATCATGCATTACCGGGTCGGCCCCGCGACCGACCGGGCGATCCGGCCGGGCGAGCCCTATCTGATCGATTCCGGCGCGCAGTTCCTGGACGGCACGACCGATGTCACCCGTACGATCTGGATCGGCGCGGGCACGCCGCCGGCCGAACTGCGCGACCGCTTCACCCGCGTACTGAAGGGCCATATCGCCATGGCCACGCTGATATTTCCCGAAGGCGCGACCGGGGTGCATCTGGATGGCTTCGCCCTCCACGCGCTGTGGCAGGTGGGGCTCGACTACGACCACGGCACCGGGCACGGCGTCGGCAGCTATCTGTCGGTGCATGAAGGCCCGGTCAGCCTCTCGCGCCTGGCCCGGCCGGTGCCGCTGGCGGCTGGGATGATCCTGTCCAACGAGCCCGGCTTCTACCTGCCCGGCCAGTACGGCATCCGGCTGGAGAACCTGCTGCTGGTCCGCCCGGCCGACGCCGGGGGCGGCGGCAAGCCGTTCCTGCGCTTCGAGACGCTGACCCTCGCCCCGTTCGACCGGCGGCTGATCGACCAGGCGCTGCTCGACCGGCACGAGATCGCCTGGCTGGACGCCTATCACGCGCGGGTACTGGCGGAGGTCGGACCAAATCTGGACGCCGACACGGCGGCCTGGCTGCAATCGGCCTGCGCGGCGCTGCCGCCGGGCGTGTGATGAAAGGAAGCTGCGAATGCTCTGCGCGCGACCGTTGAGACCCTACCGGCCCGGCGCGGCCGGAAGCCGCGCCCCCGGCGCCATGATAGCCGGGGAAACGTCAGGACGGCCCGGCCGCGCGCTGAGCCTGGCGCTGAGCCTCGCGCTGAGCCTCGCGCTGTGCGGCCTCGCCCGCCCGGCCCTGGCGGACGCCATCGACGGGGACTGGTGCGCAAGCGCCCGGCAGCGCATGCATATCGAGGGGAACGTGATCATCACCCCATCCGGCCACCGCACCGAGGGTGACTACCAGCGCCACTGGTTCAGCTACGTGGTCCCCCCGGGCGAGCCCGATGCCGGCGCCACCATCACCCTGACGCTCACCGATGAGAACACCGTGGAACTCCAGCGCCCGCCGAAGGGCATGAGCGGTTCCGCGGCCGAAATCTGGCAGCGCTGCGGGCACGAGCTGAGCGGGCGGTCCGTTCCTGACGCATGGCTCCGAAGCGCCGGCGGAAACGCCCCACCGCCGGGATGAGCGCACCGCCCGTCAACCGCCGCCCATCGCCGCCCGATCGATCGGCCCCTCCGACAGAGACCAGAGGCCGCAAGGGGAGGAGCTACCGCCTCGGACCACGAAAACCGTAATAGGAGTGGAACAGTTCTTCGAACGCCCCATCCACGGTCTCGGCTGCCCGGTAGGGCGGACTGTCCTTCACCTTCTGCCGGGTCACGTCGAGATGGATGATGCAGCGCGCCCAGTCGATCCAATCGATCGAGAGCGGCGAAACCAGAAGCTTTTCGCCGGCCCACCAGCTCGACGTATGGACGACGAGATAGCGCACCTGCCACGCTGCGATGTCGATCAGAAAATCCTCGGCATGGCCGATATCGCCATCGGTCGCCTCGATGGAATTTCCAGTGACCTCCAGCATGCTGCGCACGCGGCCTTCCCGCGCAGCCGTCTTCACCTCGCCGGTGGCGGCCGTCCCGGGCGGCGCTTCCGCGACGTCTGCCGGCCGGCCCTCCTGCCCTGCCCACAGAAACTGGTCGCGGCCATGGGGAAGATCGAAATGGTCGCATGCCTGAACATCGGTCTTCTGCGACAGCGGCATGCTGGTATCGATGTCCGGGCTCTGTTCGATCTGCCGCATGGTCAAACGGACCGGCAGATGATGGGCTTCCGGATCAGGCGAGCCCAGCGCCGAAATCGGCAGGAGCACGCGTCGGCCGGACAGCCAGTCCCCCAGATCGACGACCAGCCATCGGATGGCCCAATCGGTATCCTGATACATCACATCCGACACCGTGCCACTCAGCCCATCCGTGGCCTTGATCGGATAGCCATTCAGGGACGACGCATTCCAAAGCATGACCAAATCCTCTGTTATTTTCTGTCGGACCACGACGGGTCTCGAGAGACCGCGCAGTGCCTGTCGCGAGCCTCGGCCAGGACTGCGCAGCCGATCGGGCCGGAAACGACACGGCCGGGCACGGACCGGGCCCGAACGATCCGCCGACCGACGATCCGCCGACCGGCGATCCGCCGCTCAGGGCTGGGGCTGGGGTGTCAGCGCGCCGCTCGGAGGCAGCACAGGGAAGACGATCTTTGGCGGTTCGCCCGACAGGCTGACGAGAAATGCGGTCAACCTGTCGATGTCATGATCGTTCAGCTCGATGCCGAGCTGGCTCGACCCCATGACGGCGACCGCCTGCCGGAGATCCCAAACCTGGCCGGTGTGAAAATACGGTGCCGTCAGCGCGACGTTGCGCAGGCTGGGGACCCGGAACACATACTCATCGCCGGCAGTCTTGGTCACCATGAAGCGGCCCGTGTCGGCGGCTGGCAGCAAGTCCTCGCCCGGCTTGGCCACAACCCCGAACGGCGCATAGGACCCACCGCCGACATTGATGCCATTGTGGCAGGCGGCGCAGCCCTTATCGATGAACAGCGCCAGACCCTCGGTCTGAATGGGCGAGAGCGCAGCCGCATCGCCCTTGAGATAGCGATCAAACGGGGCATCCGGAGTGATCAGCGTCGCCTCGAACACCGCGATCGCCTGCTGGACATGGGCGAGCGTGATCTTGACCGGATCATCGGGAAAGGCGGCCGCAAACAGCTGCTCGTAGCCGGGAATGCCGTTCAACTGTTCGGTGATATGCGCCGCCGGCGACGCCATTTCGACCGAGTTCACCATCGGACCGGAAGCCTGCGCCTCCAGGTCCTTGGCGCGTCCATCCCAGAACTGCGCGATATTGAAAACCGCATTGAAGACCGTAGGGGCGTTGCGCCCGCCATGCTGCCATCGATGGCCGATCGAGGTCGGCTCGGCATCCGCCCCCCCCAGTCCGGGATTGTGGCAGGAAGCGCAACTGATCGCGTGGCTCGCGGACAGGCGCGGATCGAAAAAGAGCATCTTCCCGAGGTCCAGCCTGGCGGGGGTGGCCGGGTTGCCCGGCAGGGCCGGCGGTGTCGAGGGGATCGGCTTGAAGAGCTGCTGGGCCGTGCTCATCAGATCGGCCTGCGCATGGGCGGGCGCGCAAGCGAGCCAGCCGAACAACACGCCGACCAGGGCCGTTTTTCCTGACATGCGAGACATCCTTCCAGATCCGTCAGCGCATCTGCGCCATCTGCACCCCATCGCGCCGGCGGAGGTTACGCATCCCCGGTCGATCGGAGGCCAAAATTATATTAGGCGCCTGCAGTCTGCGGCAAAAGACTCGGAAACTACTCAGGAGCCTGTCCTGGAATTCGCTGACGATCGCAAGACCCGCAACATTGCTTCGCCGGCCGGCTGGCGGCGATTTTCTTTGGACTCAGGCCCGAGACTCAGGCGCCAGAGCATGTCGTTTTTTTGTCGCGTTTCCGATGACTCAGACGGTCTCCCGGAGCAACATCCGATCAGATTGAGCCCATCTGTTCGGATGTGGCTCTCAATCGCGAGTGGATCGCAGATCCGGTTGAAACCGGGTCCGATCGCGCTCCAGAGACACCAACCAGGCGGAACGACCCGTCCGATCAGCGCCACCAGGGCAGTGTTCGGCAGGCCTGCCCAGCCGACGCAGGACAATGATCTGTATATTTCTGAATCACATCGACCTTGACCATCGCCTGCCGGGTCGTGGCGCGCAGGGTTCGGCCGAAGCCCGGCAGAGCCATCGTATCGGGTTGCCACGCCGCGGTTTGTCCTGCCCCGGCTGACGCAGCGCCCGGCCCTGTCGCGGGTCGCAGAGTGCCCCCGGTCGGGGCCCGGACGGGCCGGCCCGGCCTGGCAGGGAATGCCGACCCGCAGAGCGGCGGGCACCAGCCTCCTCGCGCGGGGGCGGTTTTCCAGGCATCCACACCGGCCTGGTCTGCATTGGCCTGGTCTGCATTGCCCTGGTCTGCAGTGGCGGGGGCTGCAGTTCGGGGAGCCCACCCGCGCGGATCACGCCTTCTCGTTGACAGAACATCGCCGGCGGATGACCTTCGCTGCAACGATAAGAGCCGCGAGAACCGCGGCTCGTCGCTAACGGGAGGATACCGCCATGCCGAACGCCGAAAAGGCGGCCGCAAGGTCGCGGCCGGGGTCGTACCGCCGCCAATGGGTCCCGATTGCAGCACTCCTTGCCTCTGCACTCCTCGCCACGGCCGCCGCCAGCGCCCAGACCGCCTCAACCGCCCCCCCGGCAAGCTGGGTCGAGACCTGGGGCGCGAGCCCGCAGCAGCCCATCGACCCGGTCATCGGGGGCACTCCGATCACCCTCAGCAACCAGACCATCCGCGAGGTCGTGCGCATCAGCGCCGGCGCCAGCACGCTGCGCCTGCGCCTGACCAACGAATATTCCGATGCGCCCACCGCGATCGGCTATGTCCACATCGCCCTCGCCGCCTCCAGCGACTCGGCCTCCTGCGCCATCGTTCCCGGCAGCGACCAGGCCGTGACCTTCGGCGGCAGCGGGTCGATCACGCTGGCGCCGAACGGCGCGGCGCTGAGCGATCCGATCAGCATGCCGGTCGACCGGCTGACATCGCTCGCCGTGAGCATCTACGTCACCAGTGCCACCGTCCCCACCAGCCTGCATACGCTCGGCCAGCAGACCGGCTATATCGCGAGCGGCGATGTCACCTCCGCCGCCGATCTCACCAGCGGCTCGACCACCACCCAGTCGCGCTATCTGCTCTCCGGCGTCGATGCCTATCTGCCGCGGGGCGGCGCCACGCTGGTCACCCTCGGCGATTCGATCACCGACGGCTATCATTCCACCCCCGATCAGGATCACCGCTGGCCGGATTTCCTGGCGCAACGGCTGCAGGCGAAGGGGATGCTGCGCAACATCGCCGTCGCCAACGAGGGCATTTCCGGCAACCGGCTGCTCTCCGAAGGCATCGGCCCGAATGCGCAGTCCCGCTTCGACCGCGACGTGCTGTCGCGCCCGGGCGTGCAGTACATCATCCTGCTGGAGGGCATCAACGATATCGGCTTTCCCGACCTGTTCCCCGGCAGCACGGTGCCGACCACCGCCGATCTGATCGCCGCCGACCAGCAGCTGATCGCCCGTGCCCATGAACGCGGCGTGATGATCTTCGGGGCCACGCTCACGCCCTTCCAGGGCGCGCTCTACTATTCCACCAGCGGCGAGGCGACGCGGGAAGCCTTCAACGAATGGATCCGCCATGGCGGCGCCTTCGATGCGGTGATCGATTTCGACAAGGCGGTGCGTGACCCGGCCAATCCGCTGCAGTTCCTGCCCGCCTATGACAGCGGCGACCATCTGCATCCGAACGATGCCGGCTACGCCGCCATGGCGAACACGGTGCCGCTCAGGCTGTTCGCGCCCTGACGCAGACTGGGCGCCGGATCCGGGAAGGCCAGAGGGCGCTGCCCTCTGGCATCCCGCCGGGGCGTTTCGCCGGAGACGATCCCAGGGGGATCATACAGGGGGATCACACAGGGGGATCACACATCCACGTCCTCGACCGTGCGGGCACGGTCCTGGATGAACTGGAAGCGCAATTCCGGCCGCCTGCCCATCAGGCTCTCCACCACCTCGTCGGTGTGGGCCCGCTCCTCCGCCAGGGCCACCACCTTCAGCAGGGTCCGCTTGCCCGGATCCATGGTGGTCTCCTTCAGCGCCGAGGGCGGCATCTCGCCCAGACCCTTGAAGCGGCTGATCTCGATCTTGGCGCCCGGCTTGAACGCCGCCTTCATCTGGCGCTCGCGATCGGCATCGTTCATCGCATAGACCGATTTCGCGCCCTGGGTCAGCCGGTACAGCGGCGGCTGCGCCAGGTAGACATGCCCGTGGCGGATCAGCTCGGGCAGTTCGCGATAGAAGAAGGTCATCAGCAGCGAGGCGATATGCGCGCCGTCCACATCGGCGTCGGTCATGATGATCACCCGCCCGTAGCGCAGCCTGGCGCGATCGAAGCGCTCGCCCACGCCGCAGCCCAGCGCCTCGATCAGGTCCTTCAGCTCCTGGTTCTGCCGGAGCTTGTCGGCCGACGCGCTGGCGACGTTCAGGATCTTGCCGCGCAGCGGCAGCACCGCCTGGGTCTCGCGGTTGCGCGCCTGCTTGGCCGAGCCGCCGGCGCTGTCGCCCTCCACCAGGAACAATTCCGTGCGCGCGGCATTCTCGCTGGCGCAGTCGGCGAGCTTGCCGGGCAGGCGCAGCCGGCGGGTGGCCGATTTGCGCGGCGTGTCGCGGGCCTCCTTGCGGCGCAGCCGCTCCTCCGCGCGCTCGATCACGAAGGCCAGCAGATTGTCGGCCTGCGCCGGGTCGCCCGCCAGCCAGTGGTCGAACCGGTCGCGCAGCGCGGTCTCCACCAGCCGCGACGCTTCCGGGCTGGTCAGCTTCTCCTTGGTCTGGCCCTGGAACTGCGGCTCGCGCAGAAACACCGACAGCTTGGCGGCGAGCGGGGTCAGCACGTCCTCGATCGTCACCTGCGCGGCACGGCGGTTGCCCCGCTGCTCGCCCCAGGCCCGCAGGCCCTTCAGCAATGCCGCGCGCAGCCCGGCCTCGTGGGTGCCGCCCTGCGCCGTGGGCACGGTGTTGCAATACGAATGCAGAAACCCCTCGGCGCCATCCAGCCAGATCGCGGCCCATTCCACCCGCCCGGTCGGCGCCCCGTTGGGCCCGGCGGGCAGATCGGCCTCGCCGGCCCAGAGCTGCGGCAGGGCGCGCTCGGCCGCGCCGATATCGGCCTCCAGACTGTCGCGCAGGCCGCCGGGGAAATGCAGCACCGCCTCGGCCGGCGTCTCGTCCTTCCCCCCGCCCAGCAGCGCCGGATCGCAGGCCCAGCGGATCTGCACGCCGCGATACAGATACGCCTTCGACCGGCACAGCCGGTACAGCCGCGCCGGAGCGAAGGCCAGGGCGCCGAAGATCTGCCGGTCGGGGCGGAAGCGGATCGTGGTGCCGCGCCGGTTCTGCACCGCCCCGCCGCTCAGCAGCTTCGTGGTCGGCTTGCCGCGGGCATAGGATTGCCGCCACAGAGCGCGTTCGCGCGCCACCTCCACCTCGAAACTCTCCGACAGGGCGTTCACCACCGAACTGCCCACCCCGTGCAGCCCGCCGGAGGTGGCATAGGCCTTGCCCGAGAATTTCCCGCCCGAATGCAGCGTGGTCAGGATCACTTCCAGCGCGCTCAGATGGCGGAATTTGGGGTGCGGATCGACCGGAATGCCGCGGCCATTGTCGCGGATGGTCAGGAAATTCTCCGCCTCCAGGCCGACCTCGATGAAACTCGCATGGCCGGCCACCGCCTCGTCCATGGCGTTGTCCAGGATCTCCGCGGCCAGATGATGCAGCGCGGCCTCGTCGGTGCCGCCGATATACATCCCCGGACGGCGGCGGACGGGCTCCAGCCCCTCCAGCACCTCGATGTCCTTCGCGGAATACGCGGCGCTGGCTTTGGCTTGGTCGAACAGGTCGGTCATGCGGTGGTCCCAGAGGAATCGGGGGGGCACAGGATAGCAGGGAAGGGAAGGCCAGGGGCTCTGCCCCTGGATCCCGCCAGGGACCGGCGGTCCCTGGACCCGGCACTCCCTGGGGG
>DAICZL010000579.1 GCA_027311165.1 bacterium | reverse complement strand
CTGCGACCCCGCCCGCCGATTTGGCCTCCGGCGTGCCCGGCGGACCAGCGGTCTCCGGCTTCGTCGCGACCCATCCGGCCAGCGCCCTGGCCACCGGCAATCACGATCTGGCGCAGCGCACGGCGATGGCTCTGGCTGCTTATGACCGCACCGGCGGCATGCTCGCCGCGCCGGGTCAGATCCTTGCCTGACCACGCCCCCCGGTCCGCCTGCGTGGTGGCCGGGCGCCTGCCGGCCGGGTCGCTCCCGCCGCGGGCGGCCGCCGGCGGATCGGCAACGGCCCGGCCCCGCGACCGCAGCGGGGAAGCGTTCCCCGATCGCCGGTCGGACGCCGCGTGACCGAGGCTCTGGTCCGGCCGGAGGGCAGGGTGATCCTGGGCCGGCGCGTCTGCCGCGCGGCGCTGGGACGCGGCGGGGTACGGGCCGACAAGCAGGAGGGCGACGGCGCCACCCCGGTCGGCCGGCTGGTCCTGCGCCGGGTGCTGTTCCGCGCCGACCGCCTGGCTGCTCCGCGCGCCCTGGTGCCGGTCGAGCCGCTCGCCCCGGCGGATGGGTGGTGCGATGATCCGTCCCATCCGGACTACAACCGCATGATCACCCTGCCGCATCCCGCGCGGCACGAGGCGCTGTGGCGGGCGGATGCGCTGTATGACCTGATCGGCGTGCTGGGCTGGAACGATGCCCCGCCGCGGCCCGGTCTGGGCTCGGCGATCTTCCTGCACCTGGCCCGCGCCGATTTCGCGCCGACCGAAGGGTGCATCGGCCTGGCCCTGCCCGATCTGCTCGGCCTGCTGGAGGCGGGCCTGAGCGCGCTCCGGGTGATGCCGCCCGACTGAGGATCCGGTGCGCGATCGTCCGTGACGCCGGCGGGGAGCCGGACCCGGGACTGGCGCCGCCATGCCGCGGGCGGTGCGCCCTTCCCGATCGGCACGGCCGGGCCCGGAGGGTTGCGCATCATCGGTCTGTGGGCGCCGGGTCCCCGGATCGGGCGACGGGGCCGGCGCGCGCCGGGCCACCGCGGCGCTGCACCGCCAGCGCACCATCGCATCAGGCTGACTTCAACCGCGATCATAGAGCTCGCCAGAACAACGAGAAGGAGCGCGAGCGAACCGCGAGCCGATTGAAACCGGTTCCGGTCGCGTTCCAGAGCGGTCGGCGATCTGACCGACGACCGGCCCCAGCGCTTGCTGGTTGTTTTGCCAAGCAACTTTATCCGATCAGATGAGTCTCTCTGATCGGATGTTGCGCTAGTGTCCCGCCCCCGAAGTTCGCGGTTCCTCACCGCGAACTTCGGGGATCAGCAGGCCACTGAAAACAAAGAGCTGGTGTCCCGGTTCCGACCACATTTCAATGGTGCGAATTTCGGAATCGGGACGCTAGCGCGCCAGCCCGAAGGCCCAGGCCAGCACTCCCTTCTGGGCGTGCAGCCGGTTCTCGGCCTCGTCGAACACCACCGAATGCGGGCCGTCCATCACCTCGTCGGTCACTTCCTCGCCGCGATGGGCGGGCAGGCAGTGCATGAACAGCGCATCCGGTGCCGCCCGCGCCATCAGCGCCCCGGTCACCGAATAGGGTGCCAGCAGGTTGTGGCGGTTCTCGTTGGGATCATCGGACATGCTCAGCCAGGTGTCGGTCACCACGCAGCGTGCACCGGCCACCGCCGCCACCGGATCCTCGGTCAGTTCGATGCCCGCGCCCTCGCCGCGGGCCCAGTCCAGCAGCGCCGGCGGCGGACGCAGCCGCTCGGGGGTGGCCAGGCGCAGGGTGAAGCCGAACCGCGCGGCGGCCTCGATCCAGGTGCGGGCGACATTGTTGCCGTCACCGCACCAGGCGATGGTCTGCCCAGCGATCGGGCCCCGCTTCTCCTCGAAGGTCATCACATCGGCCATCAGCTGGCAGGGATGGGTGAGGTCGGTCAGCCCGTTGATCACCGGCACGCTGGCATGGGCGGCCAGCTCGTGCAGCTTGGCGGCGCGGTCGGTACGCAGGACGATGGCATCGACATAGCGTGACAGCACGCGCGCGGTGTCGGCCAGCGTCTCGCCGCGGCCGAGCTGCATCTCCTTGCCGGTCAGCATGATGGTCTCGCCGCCGAGCTGGTGCATGCCGACCTCGAAGCTGACCCGCGTGCGGGTGCTGGGCTTTTCGAAGATCAGCGCCAGCATCCGCCCGGCCAGCGGCCGCGACGTCCCGCCCCCCTGCTTGAGCACCCGCGCCAGATCGAGCATGCGGCGCAGTGTCGCGCCGTCGAAGTCGCGCAGTTCCAGGAAATGGCGCACGCCCTCGGCTACAGGCGCCGCCGCGGCCAGGCGCGCCGCGCCGCCGGACTTGCCGCTCATGGCTCCCCCCCGGGTGCCGCCCTGCCGGGCCCGCCCCGGCTCATTTCGCCGCGATCCGCCCGGCCGAGGGGCGGCAACGCAGTGCCGCGCGGCGCAGCATGGCGATGGCCTGCGCGCAATCCTCATCGGTGATCACGAGCGGCGGGGCGAGCCGCAGCACATTGTCGCCGGCGGTGATGCTCAGCAGCCCTTCCGCGGTGGCCGCCTGCTGCAACTCGGTATTGGGCACGACGCATTTCAGCCCGAGCAGCAGGCCCGCGCCCCGCACGCCCTCGATCACATCGGGGAATTCGGCTGCGAGTGTGGTGAGATCCGCCCAAAGGCGGCGGGCCTTGCGATCCACCTCCGCCAGGAAGCCCGGCTCCAGCATCACATCCAGCACCGCGTTGGCGGCGGCGCAGGCGAGGGGGCTGCCGCCGAAAGTGGTGCCATGGGTGCCGGGGGTCAGATGTCTGGCCACCTGCTCGCGGGCCAGGACCGCGCCCATCGGAAAGCCGCCGGCGATGCCCTTGGCGGCCGACATCACGTCGGGCTCGATCCCCGACCATTGATGCGCGAACAGCCGGCCGGAGCGGCCCATGCCGCACTGCACCTCGTCCATGCCGAGCAGAATGCCGTACTCGTCGCACACCGCGCGCAGGGCGCGCAGGAACTGCAGCTGCGCGGGACGCACCCCGCCCTCGCCCTGCACCGGCTCGATCAGGATGCCCGCGGTGGCCGGCCCGATCGCATCGCGCACCGCGTTCATGTTGTTGAACGGAACGTGGTCGAAACCGTCCACCACGGGGCCGAACCCGTGCAGATACTTGGCGTTGCCGGTGGCCGAGAGCATCGCCAGGGTGCGGCCGTGGAAGGCGCCCTCGAAGCAGATCACCCGGAAGCGCTCGGGGCGCCCGGTGTCGTGCATGGTCTTGCGCATGGCCTTGACCATGCCCTCGTTCGCCTCGGCGCCGGAATTGCAGAAGAACACGCTGTCGGCGAAGGTGGCCGCCACCAGCCGTTCGGCCAGGCGCTCGGCCTGGGGCACGCGATACAGGTTGGAGACATGGATCACTCTGGCCGCCTGCGCCGCGATCGCGCCGACCAGATGGGGATGGTCGTGGCCGAGCGAGGAGGTGGCGATGCCGGCGCCGAAATCGAGGAAGCGTCGTCCATCCGCCGTGACCAGCCAGGCGCCGTTGCCGTGGTCGAAGACCAGGTCGGCGCGGTTGTAGGTCGGCATCAGGGCGGGGATCATGGCGGGGCCGGAACCTGTTCGCTGCCCCGGAGCATCGATGCCGCGACCCTTCGCGACCGGTCCCGGGGAAAGCGGGAATAATTGGCCGCCGGGTGAGGGGAAGTCAAACCGGGAACGCGGCGCCCCCCCCTGAGGGAGCCACTGGGGGAGCCACTGGGGG
>DAICZL010000576.1 GCA_027311165.1 bacterium | reverse complement strand
ATCCAGACCACCCCGACCCAGACCGCCACGCCATCAGCCCAAGCCGTCAACAAGGCCCCGTGCAGGGTCCGATCCAGGGAAGCCCCAGATGAACGTCGACACGATCGAGCAGATACGCAATCACCCCGCGTTCCTGGAGCTGGAACGGCAACGATCGGTCTTCGGCTGGACGCTCGCCGCGATCATGATGGTGATCTATTACGGCTTCATCCTGGTGCTGGCCTTCGCGCCCGAGGTGATGGCGATCCGCGTCGGCAGCGGGGTGATGACCCTGGGCTTCCCCCTCGGCCTCGGCGTGATCCTGAGCGCGATCGTACTCACCGGGATCTATGTGCTGCGCGCCAACGGCCAGTTCGACCGGCTGACCCGCCAGATCGTGGCGAGCGTGCGATGAGCGCCCACGGTTCCACCCCTGCACGCACCGGCCGCGCTGCGGCGGCGCTGCTGGCCACGCCCCTGCTGCTCGCCGGCGGAGCAGCGCGGGCCGCAGGGGCGATCGAGGGACAGGCGGTGCAGTCGCCCACCAACTGGACCGCGATCCTGCTGTTCGTGGGCTTCGTGCTGCTGACCCTGGTGATCACCTACTGGGCGGCGCGGCGGACCCATTCGGCCAAGGATTTCTATTCCGCCGGCGGCAAGATCACCGGCCTGCAGAACGGGCTCGCGATCGCCGGGGACTACATGTCGGCGGCCTCGTTCCTGGGGATTTCCGCGCTGGTCTATGCCAGCGGCTTCGACGGGCTGATCTACTCGATCGGCTTCCTGGTGGGCTGGCCGATCATCATGTTCCTGATGGCCGAGCGGCTGCGCAACCTCGGCAAATACACCTTCGCCGATGTCGTGTCCTACCGGCTGAGCCAGACCCCGCTGCGCTCGCTCTCGGCCTGCGGCACGCTCACCGTGGTGGCGTTCTATCTGATCGCCCAGATGGTCGGCGCGGGGCAGCTGATCAAGCTGCTGTTCGGCCTGGAATACTGGCACGCGGTGGTGATCGTGGGCGTGCTGATGATCCTGTATGTCACCTTCGGCGGCATGCTCGCCACCACCTGGGTGCAGATCATCAAGGCCTGCCTGCTGCTGGGCGGGGCGAGCTTCATGGCGTTCATGGTGCTGCAGCATTTCGGCTTCGACGTCTCCGCCCTGTTCGCCAAGGCGGTCGAGATCAGCCCCAAGCACGAGCACATCATGATGCCCGGATCGCTGGTCAAGGATCCGGTCTCGGCGGTCTCGCTCGGGCTCGCGCTGATGTTCGGCACCGCCGGGCTGCCGCATATCCTGATGCGCTTCTTCACCGTGGCCGACGCCAAGGAGGCGCGCAAATCGGTGTTCTGGGCGACCACCTTCATCGGCTATTTCTACATCCTGACCTTCATCATCGGCTTCGGCGCGATCGTGCTGGTTTCGACCAACCCGCAATATCTGGATGCCAAGGGCGGGCTGCTCGGCGGCGGCAACATGGCGGCGATCCACCTGGCCAACGCGGTCGGCGGCGATGCTCTGCTGGGCTTCATCTCGGCGGTCGCCTTCGCCACCATCCTCGCGGTGGTGTCCGGGCTGACACTGGCCGGGGCGAGCGCGGTCAGCCACGATCTGTATGCCAACGTGTTCCGCCGCGGGCGCACCAACGAGCGCGACGAGATCCGCATCTCGAAGATCGCGACCGTGGCGCTCGGCGTGGTCGCGGTGCTGCTCGGCATCGCCTTCGAGAAGCAGAACGTCGCCTTCATGGTGGGCCTCGCCTTCGCGATCGCGGCCAGCGCCAATTTCCCGGTGCTGTTCCTGTCGATGTACTGGAAGGGGCTCAGCACCCGCGGCGCGGTGCTCGGCGGCTGGCTCGGGCTGGTCAGCGCGGTGGTGCTGACCGTGCTCGGACCGGCGATCTGGGTGAAGGTGATCGGCTTCCCGGCGGCGGTGTTTCCCTATGACACGCCGGCGCTGTTCTCGATGCCGCTCGCCTTTCTCGGCTGCTGGCTCGGCTCGATGATGGATCAGAGTGCCGGGGCGAAGGCCGAGGCGGCGCGGTTCGAGGCGCAATATCTGCGCGGCCAGACCGGCATCGGCGCGGAAGGGGCGGCCAGCCACTGAGGCCAGGCGGGCGGGGCCCGAGGGCTC
>DAICZL010000573.1 GCA_027311165.1 bacterium | reverse complement strand
CGCCGAACGGCACCTCGGGCAGCGCCAGGCCATGGTGGTTGATCGACATCATGCCGGTCTCGACCGAAGCCGCGATCGCCTGGGCGGTCTTCGCCGAGCGCGTATAGGCATAGGCGGCCAGGCCATAGGGCAGCCGGTTCGCCTCCGTCACCACCTCGTCGAAATCCCGGAACGGGGCGATCAGCGCCAGCGGGCCGAACGGCTCCTCATGCATCACGCGTGCGTCCGCCGGCACGTCGGTCAGCACCGTCGGCTCGAAGAAATACCCCTTGTTGCCGATCCGCTTGCCGCCGGTCCGCAGGGTCGCGCCCTTCTGCACGGCATCGGTCACGAAGCCTTCCATCGCCGCCACCCGCCGCTCATGCGCGAGCGGTCCCATGGTCGTGGCGGCTTCCATCCCGTCGCCCACCTTCAGGGCGCGGGCGGCGGTGACGAAACGATCGACGAAACCCTCATAGGCGTTCTGCTGCACCAGGAAGCGGGTCGGCGAGACGCAGACCTGGCCGGCATTGCGGAACTTGCTGGCGGTGAGGATCTTCGCCGCCACGTCGAGATCGGCGTCGTCGAACACGATCGCCGGCGCGTGGCCGCCAAGCTCCATCGTGGCGCGCTTCATGTGGGTGCCGGCCAGCGCGGCGAGATGCTTGCCGACCGCGGTCGAGCCGGTGAACGAGATCTTCCGGATCACCGGATGCGGCACGAGATAGGCCGATACCTCCGCCGGCACGCCGAACACCAGACTGACCACGCCGGCGGGCAGCCCGGCATCGGCGAAGGCGCGCACCAGTTCGGCGCAGGCCGCCGGGGTCTCCTCGGGTCCCTTGACGATGATCGAGCAGCCGGCGGCAAGCGCCCCCGAGATCTTGCGCATCGCCTGGTTGATCGGAAAGTTCCACGGCGAGAACGCCGCGACCGGCCCCACCGGTTCCTTGATCACCAGCTGGGTGATGCCCTCGGCGCGGGCGGGGATCACCCGGCCATAGGCGCGGCGGGCTTCCTCGGCAAACCAGTCGATCACATCGGCCGCTGCCAGCACCTCCATCCGCGCCTCGGCCAGGGGCTTGCCCTGCTCCATGGTCAGCACCGGGGCGATGGCATCGACCCGGCCGCGCAGCAGATCGGCCGCCTTGCGCATGATCTTCGACCGCTCGAAGGCCGAGACGCGCCGCCAGGTCGCGAAGCCGCGCTCGGCGGCCGCCAGCGCCCGGTCGAGATCGGCGCGGCCGGCATGGGCGACCTCGCCGATCTGCTCGCCGGTCGCGGGGTTCAGCACGGCGATGCGCCGGCCGTCTTCCGCCGGGCCCCAGACGCCATCGATGAACAGCTGCGTATCGGGATACATGCGAAACTTCCTTGATCTCTCGGCGCCGCGCTTCAGGCACCCGGGGCAGCGGTTCTACCGCAGCGGAGGGGTTGGGAACACCGTGGCGTTTCGATGGGGCGGTGCCAAAGCAAGGCCGGCGGACTGCGCGCCCCATGCCCCTTCCAGGACGCGGCCAGGCACCGGTGGTCGCCGGGCCCGCCCGTCCAGTACAGCCCGTCCAATACATGGGCATCGCCCCGTCCACATCTTCACCGAACGGTCCCGCAGTCCCGTATTGCGTCTTGTGCATGCTTCGGCCAGCCTGACCGGGGTCCGGCGCGGCACGTCGGAGGGGAACAGGAGACCAACATCATGACAGCGATCGCAGCGCGGCTGAAACGCGCCGCCGGCGGCCTGGCGGCAGCCTGTCTGGCTGGGGCGATGACGCTCCCCACCTGGGTCCTGCCGGTCGGGATGGGCACGGCGGGGATGCTCACCCTGGGCAGCGAGGCGCACGCCCAGGGGGCCACCTGGCCAGGCCCCACGGTGGAGGCCATCAGGAAGCGCGGCCAGCTCGTCTGCGGTGGCGATTCCGGCATTCCCGGCTTCGCCTTCCAGGACAGCACCGGCCGGTGGCAGGGCTTCGATGTCGGCTATTGCCGCGCCATCGCCGCCGCCGTGCTCGGCGATCCGGAAAAGGTCCGCTTCGTCGGCACCACCACGCCCAGCCGCTTCACGGTGCTGCAATCGGGCGAGATCGACGTGCTGATCCGCGACAGCACGCTCACCTTCACCCGCAACGTCCAGCTCGGCCTCGCCGAGATCGCGGTGAATTTCTACGCCGGCCAGGCCTTCATGGTGCGCAAGAGCCTCGGGGTCAAATCCCTCTCCGAGCTGAACGGGGCGACCATCTGCCTCACCACCGGCGCCACGCTCGAGCTCAACATCGCCGATTACGCCCGCAGCCACGGCACCAAGATCGGCACGCTGCTGTTCGAGA
>DAICZL010000571.1 GCA_027311165.1 bacterium | reverse complement strand
GGACGTGGCCGTCGGGGGGGTGCATGTCCGCCTGCAGCCGGCCGGGCACGTGCTGGGCAGCGCCCAGGTGGTGCTGGACTGGCGGGGCAGCCGCGCCGTGATCAGCGGCGACTACAAGCGCACGCCCGACCCCACCTGCGCGCCCTTCGTGCCGGTGCCCTGCGATGTGTTCATCACCGAGGCGACCTTCGGCCTGCCGGTGTTCCGCCACCCCCAGGACGACAGCGAGATCGACCGGCTGCTCCGCAGCGTCGCCATGTTTCCTGAGCGCAGCCATGTCGTCGGCTGCTACGCGCTCGGCAAATGCCAGCGGCTGATCGCGCTGCTGCGACGGGCCGGCTGGGACCGGCCGGTCTACCTGCACGGGGCGCTGCTGCGGCTGTGCGAGGTCTACCGCAGCTTCGGCGTGACCCTCGGGCCCGTGCTGCCCGCCGCCGCCGCCTCCAGCGCCGATCTGGCCGGCGCGATCGTGCTGGCGCCGCCCTCCGCCCTGGCGGGCGGTCAGGCGGCGTTCGGGGCGCGCCGGCTCAGCGATCCGGTCACGGCACTCGCCTCCGGCTGGATGCTGGTGCGCCAGCGCGCCCGGGCCTACGGGGTCGAACTGCCGCTGGTGATCTCCGATCACGCCGACTGGGACGCGCTGGGCGCGACGATCGCCGAAGTGGGGGCGCCGGAGATCTGGGTGACCCACGGGCGCGAGGACGCGCTGATCCATGCCGCGGCCAAGCTGGGCATCCGCGGCCGGGCCTTGCGGCTGGTCGGCTATGACGAAGGCGAGGACGAAGCGGCGATGCCAGCTCACTGAATACCGCATCGGCGATGGCGCCGGTGCCGCAGATCCCCGGGCGGGCTCTGCCCGGCCCCGCGCCAGGGGGCAAGCCCGTTCGGGCCCCTGTCCGGGAAGAACCAAGGCTTCTCCACCCCTGGGGAAGCAGACCAGGGGCGCCGGCCCCTTTCGCGGGCGAGCACCCTTGCGGACCGCGCTGCGCTTTGCGGACCGATCGGCCTCGGGCAGACTGCGCTGAGGCCGATCCAGGGAGACGCCATGCCCACCGCCCCGCATAGACCCGCCGGCGCCGCTCCGGGGTCGGCAGCACCATGAGCCGCCACCCGCCCGGCAACCGCGCCGCCTATCGCTGGTTCCACGCGATCACCACGCGCTGGATGGACAACGACATCTACGGCCATGTGAACAACGTCGTGTATTTCTCGTATTTCGACACGGCGGTCTCCCTGTTCGAGGTCGAGCACCGGCTGATCGATCTGCAGCGCAGCCCGATCGTCTGCGTCGCGGCGGAATCGCAGTGCCGCTATCACCGCCCCATCGCCTTCCCCGACCGCATCACCGTGGGGCTGCGCTGCGCCCGGATCGGGACCAGTTCGGTGCGCTACGAACTCGGCGTGTTTCGCGACGGCGTCGACAGCGCCGCGGCCGAGGGGCATTTCGTGCACGTGTTCGTCGAGCGTGACAGCCTGCGCCCGGTGCCGATCCCGGCCCATGTCCGCGCCGCACTGCAGAGCATCATGGTGGAAGTCTGACCGGCCTCACCGCGCATCCGGCAGGCCCGGGGCATGGACGCCGACACGGCAGGAGCGGTCGATGATGATGCATGCGGAAATGGTCTATGCCGTGCCGCTCTGGGAGTTGGCGGCCGTGCTGATGGGCGCCGCCGTCATCGGCATCGTGGTGCTCGAACTGGCCGTGCGCAGGCTGGTGCCCGCCACCTTGCGCCGGGGCCATAACGACGTCGCCGCGGCCATCTTCGGGATCATCGGCGTCACCTATGCGGTACTGCTCGCCTTCGTCGCGATGCTGGCCTGGGAGGGCTTCAACCGGGCGGAGTCCGTGACCCATGCCGAGGCAGCGCTGGTCGAGGACCTCGCCGTGGTCGCCACCAGCTTCGATGCGCCGAAGCTGCGAGACGACATCATCGGCTATGCCGAGCAGGTCATCACGGTGGAATGGCCGGCGCAGGCGCTCGGCCGCAGCGCCGAGACGGGCAGCATGCTGCTCAGCCGCATCGGCCGGCAGGTCCTGGCGATCGAGCCGCGCAGCGCCGGAGAGATCGACCGGCACGCCCTGCTGCTGCAGACCCTGATGCGCCTGCGCGACACCCGCGCCGAGCGCGTGCTGGCGGCGCAGACCACGGTGCCGGCCATCGTGTGGGGCGTCAGCATGCTCGGCGGGATCATCACCGTCGCCTTCAGCTGCTTCCTCGGCGCCCCGAGCCTGCGGATGCAGCTCGGGATGGCAACGATGCTGGCGGTCTCGGGGATGCTGGTCTTTCTGGTGATCATCGCGCTCAGCAATCCGTTCCGTGGCGACTTCCACGTCTTGGCGTCCCCGTTCGAGG
>DAICZL010000569.1 GCA_027311165.1 bacterium | reverse complement strand
GCCCCATCCCGCCCGGTCCAGACCGGCGCTCTCCGCTCCCCGGCGGCCCGGCCGGCGGCAGCGACGGGGGATACCATCGCCGCGATCAAGGTGGTGGGGAACCAGCGGATCGAGGAAGGCACGATCCTGTCCTACATGCTGGTCAAGCCCGGCGATCCGTTCGACCAGGAGCGGCTGGACAGCAGCCTCAAGACCCTGTTCGCCACCGGCCTGTTCTCCGATGTCAGCCTGTCGGTGGACGGGCGGACCCTGATCGTCAAGCTGGCCGAGAACCCCCTGGTCAACCGGGTCGCTTTCGAGGGCAACCATCATCTGACCGATGACCAGCTGCGACCGGTGGTGCAGCTGCGGGCGCGGTCGGTGTTCACGCCCTCCCAGGCGCAGACCGACCGCCAGCACATCCTTGACGCCTATGCCCAGCATGGTCGCTTCGATGCGCGCGTCGACCCCAAGGTGATCAAACTCGACCAGAACCGGGTCGATGTGGTCTTCGAGATCGTCGAGGGCGATCAGACGCTGATCAGCCGCATCGCCTTCATCGGCAATAAATCGTTCAGCGAGAGCACGCTGCGCGATGTGGTCAACAGCCGCGAGGAGGCGTTCTGGCGCTTCCTGTCGACCTCGGACACGTATGACCCGGAGCGGATCAACTACGACAAGGAATTGCTGCGCCGGTTCTACCTGAAACACGGCTATGCCGATATCGAGGTGACCGATGCCTCGGCCGAACTCGCGCCCGACCGCTCGGCGTTCTTCGTCACCTTCACCCTGAAGGAAGGCGCCCGCTACCGGATCGGCAAGATCACGATCAACTCGCAGTTGCGCAAGCTCGACGGGGCGAGCCTGATGCCCGATCTCGAATTCGCCGAGGGGGACTGGTATGACGGCGACGCGGTGGAACGCGCGGTGCAGGCGATCTCGCGCGATGTCCAGAATCGTGGCTATGCTTTCGTTCAGGTCAAGCCGCGCATCGACCGCCACCGCAAGGACCATACGATCGATCTCACCTTTGATGTGAGCGAGGGGCCGCGCGTGTTCGTCGAGCGGATCGACATCGTCGGCAATACCCGCACCCAGGACAAGGTGATCCGCCGCGAGTTCCGCCTGGCCGAGGGCGATGCCTATAACGAGGATGCCGAGCGGCTGTCCAAGCAGCGGCTCAACGATCTCGGCTATTTCAACAAGGTGGATATCCAGAACACGCCGGGATCCGCGCCCGACAAGGTGGTGCTGGCGACCACGGTGGACGAGAAGGCAACCGGCGAACTGACCGTGGGTGGCGGCTATTCCACCGATGCCGGCTTCCTGCTCAATCTCGGCCTGCGCGAGCGCAACCTGGTGGGCACCGGTGTCGACGCCAATCTGAGCGGCACGCTGGGCACGATCCAGAGCAATATCGACTTCGCGCTGACCGATCCGTATTTCCTGGACCGCAACCTGGTTGCCGGTTCCGACGTGTTCTTCATCAACAACAACAATCAGTATATTGCCGACTACAACGAGAACCGAGTCGGCTTCGTGCTGAGGCTGGGCTATGCGTTCAACGAATACCTCAGCCAGGCATGGAACTACTCTCTGGTTGATCGCGACGTGTTCGGTATTGCGCCGCAGGCGGGCTTGTTCGTGCAGAGCCAGGCGGGCTACACGCTGCTCTCACAGGTCGGCCAGACCATCACCTATGACCGGCGCGACAGCCGTATCGACCCGCATACCGGCTATATCCTGCGGATCGGCACGGATTTCGCCGGGCTTGGCGGCGATGTGCATTTCGTGCGCGGCAAGGTGGATGCCGCGTATTACGTGCCGCTCGATCGGTGGACCGGCAACACCCAGTGGGGCGTGTCGATCTCGGCCGGCACCGGCTATCTGTGGAACCTCGACAATGTCGAGCGGATCGTGGACAACTTCTTCCTTGGTGACGACAATCTGCGCGGGTTCCAGCCTGGCGGCGCCGGTCCGCATGACAATTCCACCGGCGAAAGCCTGGGCGGGCAGTTCATCTGGACTCAGTCCACAGAGCTGCATTTTCCGCTCCCGATCTCGGCTGATCTGGGGCTTTCGGGGCGCGCCTTCGTCGATGTCGGCGCCTTGTCGCAGCTCAGCAGTCAATACGCACCTGGCAAGTTTGCCAGTATCTACGACAACCCGGCCCCTCGGGTCGGCGCCGGCGTCGGCGTTTCGTGGAATTCCCCGTTCGGGCTGATCAACATCGACGTCACGCCATTCGTCGTGAAATACAAATACGATCAGACCCAGATTTTCCGTTTTGGTTTTGGCACGAGGTTCTAGTGCAGCAACAGCGTCGTCTGCCGCGTTTTCCCGCCCTGTTTCTCGCCGCGCTGGCCGCGGCCGCGCTGCTGCTGCCGTCGCCGGCGGCACTGGCCCAGCAGCAGGGGCAGTCCCCCAACTGGTTCGTCCCGGGTCAGGCCAAGGCGCCCCCGCGGCCGCCCGGCACCGCCCGGCCGAGCAGGCCGGCGCAGGTGCAGACCCCGCTGCAGCCCTCGATGGTGGCGCCGCCGGCCACCGGCGGCGAACCGCAGGACCAGGGTCCGCCCTTGCCCCAGGTGCAGCTGCCGCCGATGCCGGAGCTGCCGGCCCTGCCCAAGGGCGCGACCCCGCCGGCGGCGGTGATCGGCGTGCTGGGCGTGCCGGAGGTGATGCGTGCCTCGACCGCGGCCCAGCAGGTCGAGAAGTCGATCGGCCAGCGGCGTGACAAGCTGAACCAGGATGCTCAGAAGGAGCAGGCGTCCTGGCGGGAAATGCAGCAGGCGC
>DAICZL010000557.1 GCA_027311165.1 bacterium | reverse complement strand
GCCCCCACCATTGCCCCGATGGTTCCGTCCGCGCATGCGTTTGATGTTCATCAGTGTGCCGTCGTGCTTTCCTGTTCGCAGACCAGCCGAGGGCTGCCTGGCTCACCGGCACCCGAAACTGTGCCCCAAGGCCAAAATCTTTCCATCGGCGTTGGTTCTGACAGGTGAACCGGCGAAATCACCCCGAAAACACGGCGGGGAGCGTTCCGACCAGGACACCGGGATCGGCCACGTGCCGAATCCCCCCTGTCACGCCGTCAAGTTAGACGCAGCCGGCGCTACTGCCAAACGGTTTTTTCGTGAGCGTCCTGGCCCGCAGGGCAGACATGCGACAGGTTCCGGCAACCACCGCGCCTGTGGGGCCGGGCGTGCGGGGCGCTTTCGCCCGGCGCCATTCCGCCAGGACGGGCCAGGTGCCGGGACGGGCCAGGCGCCGGGAAGGGCCAGGCGCCGGGAAGGGCCCGCCAGGGGCCCGCCGCCCCGCACGGTGCCGGACGCCCGCCGCGCCGGTGCGGGGGGAGCCAAAAATCCACGTGCCAAAAATCCACGTGTCAGTGCGGGGACAATCGGCTAGTGGTGCGCGGGGACGGGTGAAACCCGTCCGATCGGCGCCAGCTTACCCCGGCCGGCGAGCGGGCGTGGCGGAATTGGCAGACGCGCCGGACTCAAAATCCGGTTCTGGCAACAGAGTGTCGGTTCGACCCCGACCGCCCGCACCAGCACGGCCGATCGCGCCGCCCCGCTACTGCGCCGGCACCCCCGGCGCGTCCGGCACGGCGGCCCGGGCCTTGCGGCGTCGGGCGAACAGGCCGCGCACCACCACATAGAACACCGGGGTGAAGATCAGCCCGAAGCCGGTCACCCCCAGCATGCCGAAGAACACCGCGGTGCCGAGCGACTGGCGCATCTCCGCCCCCGCCCCGGTCGCGACCGCCAGCGGCACCACGCCGAACACGAAGGCGAAGCTGGTCATCAGGATCGGCCGCAGCCGGGTGCGCGCCGCCTGGGTCGCCGCCTCCACCAGGCTGGCGCCCGCCTCCTCCGCCTGCTTGGCGAATTCCACGATCAGGATGGCATTCTTGGCGGCCAGGCCCACCAGCACGATGAAGCCGATCTGCGCCAGGATATCGACCGACATGCCCCGCCATTGCAGCCCGCTGACCGCCGCCAGCAGGCACATCGGCACGATCAGCACCACCGCCAGCGGCAGGCTCCAGCTCTCGTACTGGGCGGCCAGCACCAGGAACACGAACAGCACCGAGCCCATGAAGATGAAAATGGATTTGTGCCCGGCGAGCTTCTCCTGGAAGGACAGCTCGGTCCACTGGAAGCCGATGCCGTCCGGCAGGCGGGCCGCCGCCAGCTGCTCCATCTGCGCGATCGCATAGCTCGACGAATATCCCGGCAGGGTGGTGCCCTGCACCTCGGCGGCCGGATAGAGGTTGAATCGCGGCACCCGGTAGGGCCCGGTGATCGAGCGGAACGAGGTCACCGAGCCGATCGGCACCATCTGCCCGGCGTTGTTGCGGGTCTTCAGGTTGGCGATGTCGCGGACATCCTCGCGGAACGGCGCATCGGCCTGGGCGGTGACCTCGTAGGTGCGGCCCAGATAGTTGAAGTCGTTGACATAGGCCGAGCCGAGATAGACCTGCAGCGCCTCGAACACCTTGTCGGGCGGCACCCCCAGCATCTCGGCGCGCACCCGGTCGATATCGGCGTAGATCTTGGGCGTGCGGGTATTGAACAGCGAGAAGCCGCCGGTCAGCCCCGGGGTGGCGTTGGCCGCCTTCACCATGTCCTGGGCCGCCGCCTCCAGCGCCGGCAGGCCGCGCCCGGCCTTGTCCTGCAGCATCATCTTGAAACCGCCGGCGGTGCCGATGCCGCGCACCGGCGGCGGGCGGATCGGCAGGATGAAGGCGCCCTGGATCACGCCGAAGCGCTTGCGCAGATCGGCCACGATGTGATCGGCGGTCAGGCCCTGCGCCTGGCGCTCGGCGAACGGCTTGAGGGGGGCGAAGATCGCCCCGGCATTGGACGCGTTGGTGAAGGTCGCGCCGTCGAACCCGGCGAAGGGCACGGCATGGGCGACGCCGGGGGTATTGAGGATGATCTGCGTCGCCTGGCGCACGATCGCATCGGTGCGGGCGAGCGAGGAGCCGGGCGGCAGCTGCACCACGTTGATGATGTAGCCGAGATCGGTGTTGGGGATGAAGCCGCCCGGCGCGCGCTCGAACTGCCAGGCGGTCAGCCCGATCAGCCCGGCATAGACCACCACCATCACCACGGCCAGCCGGGCGAGCCGGGCGGTCAGCCGGCCATAGATCCGGGCCAGCCAGTCGAACACGGCGTTGAACCCGTTCCCGAACGCGACCAGCGGGCGCAGCAGCAGCGGCGGCTTGCGGTGGGCGTGCCCCTCCTCGTGCGGCTTGAACAGCAGCGCGCACAGCGCCGGGCTGAGCGTCAGGGAGACGATGCAGGAAATGGCGGTCGAGGCGGCGATGGTCACCGCGAACTGACGGAAAAACTGCCCGGTGATGCCGGTCAGGAAGGCCGCCGGGATGAACACCGCGCCCAGCGTCAGGGCGATCGCGACCAGCGCCCCGCCCACCTCGTCCATGGTGCGGTGCGCCGCCTCGCGCGGGCTCATCCCCAGGCGCAGATTGCGCTCGACATTCTCGACCACCACGATCGCGTCATCGACGACGATGCCGACCGCGAGCACGAGGCCGAACAGCGACAGGTTGTTGAGCGAGAAATGCGCCGCCGCCAGCACCGCGAACGTGCCGATCAGCGACACCGGAATGGCGACGATCGGGATGATCGAGGCGCGCCAGGTCTGCAGGAACAGCACGATCACGATGACCACCAGCGCGGTCGCCTCGTAGATCGTCTTCAGCACCTCCTCGACCGACTGGGCGATGAACTCGGTCGGGTTGTAGACGATCGCGTATTTCAGATCGGGCGGGAAGGATCGCGCCAGCTCGTCCATCTTGGCGATCAGGCCCTGCGCGGTGTCGAGCGCGTTCGAGCCGGGCTGCTGGAACACCACGATCGGCACCGCGGCCACGCTGTCCAGATAGCCGTTGGCGCCGTAATCCTGGGCGGCGAGTTCCACCCGCGCGATGTCGCGCACCCGCGTGACCCGCCCGCCGCTGTCGGTCTTGACCACGATCTCGCCGAACTGCGTGGTATCGGTCAGCCGCCCCAGCGTCTCGACATTGAGCTGAAAGGCCCCCGGCCTGGAAACCGGCGGCTGGTTCAGCACGCCCGAGGACACCTGCACGTTCTGCGCCTGCAGCGCCGCCACCACCTCCCCGGCGGTGAGGTTGCGGGCGGCGACCTTGTCGGGGTCGAGCCAGATGCGCATCGAATAGTCGCGCGCGCCGAAGATGTACAGATCGCCCACGCCGGGCAGCCGCGCCAGCGCATCCTTCACCTGCAGCGTGGCATAGTTGGAAATGTAGAGCTGGTCGCGCGTGCCGTTGGGCGAGAACAGATGGATCACCATCAGCAGGTCGGGTGAGGCCTTCTTGACGGTGATGCCCAGGCGCTGCACGTCGGGCGGCAGCCGCGGCGTCGCGATCGCCACCCGGTTCTGGGTCAGCACCTGGGCGGTATCGAGGTTGGTGCCCAGCGCGAAGGTGACGGTCAGGGTCAGCTTGCCGTCCCCGGTCGCCTGGCTGGTCATGTACAGCATGTTCTCCACACCATTGATCTGCTGCTCGAGCGGTGTGGCGACGGTATTGCTGACGACCTCGGCGGAGGCGCCGGGATACTGGGCGGTGATCTGGATGGTGGGCGGCGCGATCTCCGGATACTGCGCGACCGGCAGGGTGAAATAGGCGACCGCGCCGATGATGGTGATGAACAGCGACACCACCACGGCGAAGATCGGCCGGTCGATGAAGAAATGCGACAGCCTCATCGCGCGGTCTCCTTGGTCCTGCGCCGGATCGGGCCAGGGTGCATCAGGCGGGGCCTGTCAGTCGGGCGGGGCATCGGATCGGCGGCCTCAGACCTGGCCGTCCGGCTTGATCTCGCCCGCCTGGGGGGTGACCTTGGCACCCGGGCGGGCCCGCAGCAGGCCGTCGATCACCACCTTGTCGGCCGGATCGAGCCCGGCGCGGACCTCGCGCAGCCCGTCGATCAGCGGGCCGAGTTCGACCAGCTTGGGGCGCACCGTGCCGTCCGCCCCGACCGTCATGACGATCTTGCGCGACTGGTCGGTGGTGATGGCCGCATCCGGCAGCAGCAGGGCCATGTGGCGCTCCGAGGCCGGCAACCGCAGCCGGCCGAACTGGCCGGGGGTGATGAACAGGTCGGTATTGGCGAAGCGCGCCCGCGCCCGGATCGTGCCCGAGCCGCGATCGACCTCGTTGTCGAGGAAATCCAGCCTGCCCTTGTGCGGCCAGCCGGTCTCGTCGTCGAGCCGGGCTTCCGCCACCACCCCGCCCTCGCGCGCCGATTTCAGCTTGCCGCCGGCGACCGCGCGCTGATAGGCGAGCAGATCGGCCTCGCTCATGTCGAAATACACGTAGATCGGATCGAGCGAGACGATCGTGGTCAGCAGCGTCGGCGTGGCGGTCACGGTGCTGCCGATCACCAGATTGCCGATCGAGACCTGATGGCTGCTGATCCGCCCGTCGAGCGGGGCGGTGATGTGGCTGAATTCGAGGTCGAGCTGGGCGGAGCGCACCGTGGCCTTGGCGCCTTCCAGCGTCGCCTGGGCGCCGCGCATCTGCTGCATCCGCTGGTCGAGCGTCTCGACCGAGGCGAAATCGCCGCGGCGCAGCTGATCGGTGCGCGACAATTCACGCTGCGCCATGTCCACCTGGGCGGTGGCGGCGGCGACCTGGGCGGTGGCCTGCTGCAGCTCGATCTCGAACGGCCGGGGGTCGATCACGAACAGCAGGTCGCCCTTGTGGACGATCTGGCCGTCGGTGAAGTGGATCTCGGTCAGGTAGCCGCTGACCCGGGGGCGGATCTCCACCTCGTCCACCGCGGTGAAGCGGCCGGGATACTCGTTCCACTCCACCACCTCGCGCTGCACCGGAACGCTGACCGTGACCGGCGGGGCCGGCGGGGGCGCGGTCTGGGCGGTCGCGCCCGAGGGTCCCGCCGAGCGGTCGGCCAGCACCACCGCCCCGGCCACGCCGGCCAGCAGGATCAGACTGGTCCAACGCACCAGTCGGCGGCCAGTTTCCGCGCCCATCGGCTTGCTCTTTCCCGGGATGATTTACACCATTGTCAGACAAAACGCCCGCCCGGGCAAATCC
>DAICZL010000555.1 GCA_027311165.1 bacterium | reverse complement strand
GTAGAATCCATCTCGCCCGCGTCGCGCAAGAAAAAAATTCCGGAAATTCACTGAGTCGGGGTATTGCTTCTTTTTTACAAAAAAGAAGTCTTACACCCCCGCCAAAGCCGCCCCCAGCGCGGCCTGATCGAGCAATTGCTGGGTCGCGGCCTGAACGGCGGTGAGTTGGGCCTGGCGCCACGTGATCTGGGCGGTGAGGACCGTGTTGTAGCTGGCGGCGCCGAGTTTGAACTGCTGGCGGGCCAGGGTGTAGGCGTCGTCCGCGGTTGCGGCGGCGGCGTTGCTCTCGGCAACCGAATCACGATCGTCAGCGGTGCGGCGCAGGCCGTCCGCCACCTGCTGGAAGGCGGTGAGCACGGTGCTGCGATAGGTCGCGAGCGCGTTGGCCATGGTGGCGCGCGCCGCGGCTTCGTGCGCGTGCAGCACGCCGCCGTCGAAGATCGGGGCGAGCAGCGAACCGGCGAGCGTCCATAGCGCGGCGCTTGGCTCGAACAAGGTGTTGAACGTCTCCGAGGCGTAGCCGCCCTGCGCCGACAGGGTGAGGCTGGGGTAGAGGGCGGCCACCGCCTGGCCGACCGCGGCGTGGTCGGCTGAAACCAGCGCGCGGGCCGCCATGATGTCCGGCCGGCCGGCAACCAGCGCCGAGGGCACCGAAGCCGCGCTGTCCGCCGGCACGGTGAAATCGGTCAGGCGGAAATGACCGCCCGCGAAATCGGCCGGGGCGACGCCGCTGAGCACCGCCAGCGCATGGCGCTGCGCGCTCGCCTGCGCCAGCAGACCCGGCAAGGCCGCCATGGTCGCCTGCACCTGCGCCTGTTGCTGCAATACCGGCAGGCGCGCGATAGCACCCGCCGCATATTCACCCTGTAACAAGGTCAGCAGGCGCTGCTCGCTCGCCGCCATCGCCCGGTCGGTCGCGATCTGTGCTTCCAACCCGGCCTCGGTGATCGCCGCGACCACGATATTATCGGCCAGCGTCAGCCGCGCCGCCGCCGCATTGGCGCGCTGGTAGTCGGTGAGCGCGCGACCGTTGCGGAACGCATAGGACCGCGCACCGAACAGACCGGGATTATAGGTGATCGCGCCGGCGAACTCGTCGATCGTATAGGCGCCGTACCCGTTCGGGCCGGTCGGGAACGACTGGCGCGATACGTTCGGGTTCAACGACACCTGCGGCAGAAACACCCCCGTCGCCGCCGCCTGGTTTGCCGCCGCCTGCGCCACCAACGCATCCGCCGCCGCGACCGTGGGCGATCGGCGCTCGCCCAATGCCACCAGATGATCGAGCGACGGATCGGCAAAGCCGCGCCACCAGGCGGATTGCAACCGCGTACCGGCGGTCGGCACACCGCGCAGATACGACGCCGGCGCTGGTGGGATGGTGACCGGCTTGATCGGCACGGCACAGGCGGTGAGGATGAGGGCGGTGAGAAGGATGGGGCTTCGCCCCATGCCCCACCAAGGGGCTCTGCCCCTTGGAACCCCGTTAAAGGCGGAGCCTTTATAATCCATTTGTTTCAGGC
>DAICZL010000187.1 GCA_027311165.1 bacterium | reverse complement strand
CCCGTCTTCATCGCCGCCCCGTCTTCACCGCCACCCCGTCTTCAACGCGACCCCGTCTTCAACGCGACAAGGACAGGGCGAGGCCAGCTTGCTCCATCCTCCGCTCATCCCCCCGGGGCCTTGCGTCCCGGCCCACGTTCGTCGGGGGGTTGCCGGCTCCGCCGGCTGGGGTCAGAACCGGAGGGCCCGCCCGCCAGGCCGGGGCGCAACGCTTTTCCGATGGGACAATGCCGCGATGGTACCCCGCTACACCAGACCCGAGATGGCCGCCATCTGGGCGCACGAGAACCGCTTCCGCATCTGGTTCGAGATCGAGGCCCTGGCCGCCGAGGCGATGGCCGAGCTGGGCGAGATCCCCGCCGAGGCGGCCCACACGATCCGCACCCGCGGCGGCGCGAAACTCGCCGCCATCGGCCCGGCGGACCTCGCGCGGATCGAGGAGATCGAGCGCGAGACCCGCCACGACGTGATCGCCTTCCTCACCTGGCTCGCCGAGGCGATCGGGCCGGACAGCCGCTTCGTCCATCTCGGCCTGACCAGCAGCGACATCCTCGATACCTGCCTGTCGGTGCAGCTCGCCCAGGCGGCCGATCTGCTGCTGGGCGGGGTGGACCGGGTGGCGGCGGCGCTGCGCGTGCGGGCTTTCGAACACAAGCACACCCTGACCATCGGCCGCAGCCACGGCATCCATGCCGAGCCGACCAGTTTCGGGCTGAAGCTCGCCGGCCACCACGGCGAATTCATCCGCGGCCGTGCCCGCCTAGCCGCCGCCCGGGCGGAGATCGCGGTCTGCGCGCTGAGCGGGGCGGTGGGGACCTTCGCCCATGTCGATCCCCGCGTGGAGAGCTTCGTCGCCGCGCGACTCGGCCTGGCGGTCGAGCCGGTCTCGACCCAGGTGATCCCGCGCGACCGCCATGCCGCGTTCTTCTGCGCGCTGGCCGTGGTGGCGGGCGGGGTGGAGCGGCTGGCGACCGAGGTGCGCCACCTGCAGCGCAGCGAGGTGCGCGAGGCCGAGGAGTTCTTCCACCCCGGCCAGAAGGGCAGCAGCGCGATGCCCCACAAGCGCAATCCGGTGCTGAGCGAGAACCTGACCGGGCTCGCCAGGCTGGTGCGCGCGACGGTGGTGCCGGCGCTCGAGAACATCACCCTGTGGCATGAGCGCGACATCAGCCATTCCAGCGTCGAACGGGTGATCGCCCCGGATGCGACGCTGGCGCTGGATTTCGCCCTCGCCCGGCTGGGCGGCATGATCGAGACCCTGATCGTGCATCCCGACCGGATGGCGGAGAATTTGGAAAGCCTGGGCGGGGTCGTCCATAGCGGCGAGGTGCTGCTGGCGCTGGCGCGGGCGGGCATCCTGCGCGAGGACGCCTATCGCATCGTCCAGCGCAACGCGATGGCGACCTGGACCGCGCTCGGCACCGGGCGGGGGCGCAGCTTCCGCGACAATCTGCTGGCCGATCCGGAGGTTGCCGGCCGCATCGCCCCCGCGGCGCTGGACCAGGCGATGGACCCGCGCCTGCATCTGCGCGCCCTCGATGCGCTGTTCGACCGCGCCTTCGGCGAGCCGGGACCGGCGGGTCCGGGCGGCTGAGCATGGGCGCGAACCGCCGGCCGGGGGGGCGGCATCGGGGCCGGCGCGCGCCCTGCGCGAAGGCGGCCGGCAGTCCCCGGCGAGCCCGGCCGGTTCCCGGGCGCTGAGCTCGGGGGGGGCATGTGCACCGTGGTGATCCGCATCGCGCCGGGGGCGGACTGGCCGCTGCTGCTGGCCGCCAACCGCGACGAGCGGCTGGACCGGGCGTGGGATCCGCCGGCCGCGCACTGGCCCGCTTTGCCCGATGTGGTGGG
>DAICZL010000535.1 GCA_027311165.1 bacterium | reverse complement strand
CTCCGCCCCCACGCCGCCGCCGTGCAATCGCCGATCATCATCATCCCGGCGCGCATGGCCGCGACAAGGCTGCCGGGCAAGCCGCTGGCGGACATCCACGGCCGACCGATGGTGCTGCACGTGCACGACCGGGCGCTCGCCGCCGGCATCGGCCCGGTGGTGGTCGCCTGCGCCGAGGCGGAGATCGCCGCCGCGGTGCGCGGCGCCGGCGGCAGGGCGGTCGAGACCGATCCGGCACTGCCCTCCGGCTCGGACCGGGTGCACCAGGCGGTCAGCCAGCTCGACCCCGAAGGCCGGCATGATGTCGTGGTCAATCTGCAGGGGGATTTCCCGACCATCGATCCCGCCGCGCTGCGCGCCGTGCTGGTCCCGCTCGCCGATCCCGGCGTGGACATCGCCACCCTGGTCGCCCCGATCGGCTCGGCCGAGGAGGCCGCGGCGTCCTCGGTGGTGAAGGCCGCCTGCGGCTTCGCCCCGGGCGCGGCGGTGGCGCGGGCGCTGTATTTCTCCCGCGCCGCGATCCCCTGGGGCGAGGGCACGCTCTGGCATCACATCGGCATCTATGCCTATCGCCGCGCGGCGCTGGCGCGCTTCGTCGCGCTGCCGCCCTCGCCGCTCGAACTGCGCGAGAAGCTGGAACAGCTGCGCGCGTTGGAAGCGGGGTTGACCATCGCCTGCGCCCGCATCGGCCACGGCCCGTTCGGGGTCGATACCCCGGCCGATCTCGACCACGCCCGCCGCCTGCTCGCCCCGGCCAGAGGAGCCTCATGACCGACAGCATCGCCTTCCAGGGCCGCCCCGGCGCCTATTCGGACCTCGCCTGCCGCGTGGCCTTCCCCACGCACACCACCCTGCCCTGCGACACGTTCGAGGCGGCGATCGAGGCGGTGCGCGAACGCCGCGCCGCGCTCGCCATGCTGCCCTGCGAGAACAGCCTCGCCGGCCGGGTGCCCGACATCCACCATTTGCTGCCCGAAAGCGGCCTGTACATCGTGGGCGAGCATTTCCAGCGCGTCGAGCACTGCCTGCTGGCGCCGCGCGGGGCGCGGCTGGAAGGCTTGAAGCGCGCCCATTCCCACGCCGTGGCGCTCGGTCAGGTGCGGCGGATCCTGCGCGAGCGCGGCCTGCAGCCGGTGATCGAGGCCGATACCGCCGGCGCCGCCCAGCTGGTGGCCGAATGGAACAATCCGGAGGATGCCGCCATCGCCTCGTCGCTGGCCGCCGAGATCTACGGGCTCGACGTGCTCGCCGCGAATGTCGAGGACGCGGCGCACAACACCACGCGCTTCTACGTCGCGGCCCCCGCCCCGGCGGCGCACGCGGCGGAAGGCGCGAAACTGATGACCACCTTCGTCTTCCGGGTGCGCAACGTGCCGGCGGCGCTGTACAAGGCGCTGGGCGGGTTCGCGACCAATGCCGTGAACATGACCAAGCTGGAAAGCTACATGCTGGGCGGGCAGTTCACCGCCACCCAGTTCCTCTGCGACGTCGAGGGCCACCCCGAACATCCGAGGCTGCGCCTGGCGCTGGAGGAACTCGCGTTCTTCTCCAACGAGGTGCGGGTGCTGGGGGTCTATCCGGCGGCGCGGTTCCGGCTGGAGCAGGGGTAGACCGAGATCACCTGAGGTCGACTTCGGCCGCGCTAAAATGGCTCGCCGCAACAACGAGTTGGAGTGCGAGCGGACCGCAGCTCCGTTTTCAGCCGGTTCCGCTCGCGCTCTCGGCGGGCCAGGGGCTCGGCTTCTTGCGGATCCCGGGGGCCACGCGACGATGCCGGGTTGCGGGACCAGCGGTTGGCTGCCCGCCATCCGCGAGGGCGCGCGCTGCCTGGCGCTATCCCGGCGGGGCCTCTTCCAGCACCCGGCCCGCCAGGTCCTGGATGAACTGCCAGGCCACCCGCCCCGACCGGCCGCCGCGGGTGACCGACCACTCCACCGCTTCCGCCCGCAGCCGCTCCGGCGTCACGTTCAGGCCCATGCTGCGCGCATAGCCCTCGATCATCGCGAAGAACGTGTCCTGGTCGCAATTGTGGAAGCCCAGCCACAGGCCGAACCGGTCGGACAGCGACACCTTCTCCTCGGTGGCTTCCGACGGGTTGATCGCGGTCGAGCGTTCATTCTCGATCATGTCGCGCGGCATCAGGTGGCGGCGGTTGGAGGTGGCGTAGAACAGCACGTTCTCCGGCCGTCCCTCGATGCCGCCATCGAGCACCGATTTCAGCGCCTTGTAATCGGTGTCCTCGCGCTCGAACGACAGATCGTCGCACAGGATCAGGCAGCGCCTGGTCTGGCCGCGCAGCAGGTTCAGCAGGTCCGGCAGGGTGCGGATGTCCTCGCGATGGATCTCGATCAGCGCCAGGCTGCCCGGCGCACGCTGGTTCACCGCCGCATGCGCCGCCTTCACCAGCGAGGATTTGCCCATGCCGCGCGCGCCCCACAGCATGGCGTTGTTGGCCGGCAGACCGCTGGCGAAGCGGCTGGTATTGGCGAGCAGGATGGATTTCTGCCGCTCCAGCACCTGCAGCAGCGCGATGTCCACGCGTGCCACCACGGCCACCGGCAGCAGCCGCCCGGAGGGGTGCCAGACGAAGGCATCGGCGGCGGTCAGATCGATCTGCGCCGGCGCCGGCGGGGCCAGGCGGTCGAGCGCATCGGCGATGCGGGCGGCGAGTTCGGTCAGGCGTTCGGTCATCATCTGGGGTCCGGGGCGGAGGGAGAGCCTTGACGGGCGGAGGGCGGAAACTATGGTCCCGGCGCAATCGCCGCAACCCGGAAGGCCCCGATGCTGATCTCTCCCGCCTATGCGCAGGATGCCGCCGGCATGCTGGGCAGCGCCACGCAGTTCCTGCCGCTGATCCTGATCTTCGGCGTGTTCTATTTCCTGCTGATCCGCCCCCAGCAGCAGCGCCAGAAAGAGATGAAGGCCATGCTGTCGGCGCTGAAACGCGGCGACCGGGTGGTGACGGGGGGCGGCATCCTGGCCACCGTCCAGAAGGTCAAGGACGGGTCCAACGAGATCGAGGTGGAACTCGCGCCGAACCTGAAGGTCACGGTGCTGCGCGAGACCATCACCACGGTCATCAAGCCCACCGCGGCGAACGACGCCAAGGCGTAAGGCCAGGGGCTCCGCCCCCGGGATCCCTGGGGGAACCCGGGGGCGGAGCCTGGCGTCGATTCAGCCCATCTGCGCGTGGGCAAACTCGTAATTGGCGAGCTTGTCGAGCCAGTTCTGAACGTAGTCGGGCCGGCGGTTGCGGAAATCCAGATAGTAGCTGTGTTCCCACACGTCGCAGCCCAGCAGCGCCTTGCCCTCGCCGGTGGCGAGCGGGTTCGAGCCGTTCGGGGTCTTGGTCACCTTCAGCTTGCCGTCGCTGCCCAGCACCAGCCAGGCCCAGCCGGAGCCGAACTGGGTGGTGGCCGCGGTCTTGAACGCGTCCTTGAACTGCTGGACCGAGCCGAAATCCTCGGTCAGCTTCTTCTCGAGCGCGCCGGGGATCTTGCCGCCCTGGGCCGACATCGCCTGCCAGAACAGGATATGGTTCCAATGCTGGCCGGCATTGTTGAACACCGGCGCCATGTCCGCCTGGCCGTAGGACAGCTTGACGATCTCCTCGAGCGTCTTGCCCTTCAGCGCGTCGGTCTTCTCGACGAAGCCGTTGAGCGCCGTGACATAGGCCTGGTGATGCTTGCCGTGGTGCAGTTCCAGCGTCTCTTCGCACATGCCGCCGCCGGCCAGCGCCGTCTTGGCATAGGGAAGGGCGGGTAGTTCGAAGGCCATGATCGGGTTCTCCGGGCTGTTCTGATGGATCGGCCGGGTCGCGGAAGCGGGGCGCCCAACTTCACGACGCGAGCGGTTTGCTATGGTTCCGGCCCCGGCGCGTCAAGCTTGCACGCCGGCGCGCGCTACGCCACCTCATGGCGATGCCGCGCCCCGCCGATCCGCTCAGCCCGCCCGCGGCGATCGTGCGCCGCCACGATCCGGACCGCTTCCTGACCGCGCTGTTCGCCCCGCCCGACCGGCGCGAGGCGCTGCTGGTGCTGTATGCCTTCAACCACGAGCTCGCCCGCGCGCGGGAAGCGGCCTCCGAGCCCGGCCTCGCGCTGATCCGCCTGCACTGGTGGCGCGAGGTGGTGCAGGGAGCGCGGCGCCGGCACGAGGTGGCCGACCCCCTGACCGAAGCGATCGCGGCCGGGCTGCTCGATCCGCAAGACCTGCTGGCGCTGATTGCGGCGCGCGAGATCGAGGCCGATCCTTCGATCCCGGCCCTGCCGGAGTGGCTGGCCTATCTGCGCGGCACCGCCGGCGGGCTGATGGTGGCGGCGGCAAGGCTGCTGGGACTGGAGACGCCCGAGCGGCTGCGGGACGCGGGGGCGGCCTATGGCGCGGCGGGGGTGCTGCGCAGCGTGCCGGCCCTGGCGCGGCAGGGCCGCTGCCTGCTGCCCGAGGACGTGCTGGCGGCGCATGGCATGTCGGCCGCCGACCTGATCGCCGCGCCCCAGAAGCTGGGGCCGGCCGGGGCGGCGCTGGGTCGGGAGGGATGGAGGCTGCTGCGCGATCTGCCGCGCCGCCTGCCGCGCGGCCAGGTCGCGGCCGCCCTGCCGGCGGTGCTGGCGTCCCGCGATCTGCGGCGGAGGGGCACGGCGGAGCGCGGTATCGGCGATCGGCTGGCGGTGACCTGGGCGGGTCTGACCGGGCGGCTGCCAGGGTAGCCCCTGGTCGCCCCCGGCCCCATCTCCCTCCGCCCGATCTCCCTCCGCCCGATCTCCGTGCGCCCGATCTTCGTGCGCCCCATCTTCGTGCGCCCGGTCACATCGGCCGCGCTCGGGGAATGTGCGCGGGCAGATGGCCGGCCGACCCCGGGGTGGACGTGGTTATTCCACCGTTTCCCTTCCCCTCGGCGATCGCGGGTCTGCAAGCCCCTCCGACGCGCTCCGGGGCCGGGCGCCGGCCCCGCGGTCGGCTCACTCCGCCGCCACCCGATGCGTCTGCGCCCGCCGCCCGTCTGGTGCGCGGTGCATCACCCCGTCCTTCATCACCATGGCGATGCGGGCGGGTCCCACCAGCAGCGACAGGTCGGAGAGGGGGTTGCCATCCACCAGCAGCAGGTCTGCCAGCGCGCCTTCCCGCACCAGGCCGAGTTCGCCGTCATGGCCCATCAGCGCGCCGCCCACGGCGGTCGCGCAGCGCAATGCCTCGGCCGGGGAATAGCCGAAATATTTGACGAAATGGCCGATGTCGCGGGCATTTGTGCCTTGCGGGGTGAAGGCGAAGCCGTAATCGCCCCCCACCACCACGCGGATGCCGCGCCGGCGCATCTCGTGGTAGGTAGCGCAGCATTTCTCGAATTTCCGGTGCAGTCCCAGCCGTTCCACGTCCTGGCGGGTCATGCCGACATGGTCGTGTTCGAACACCACATTGTGCACCAGGCCGACGGCGGGGCCGACGAAGATGCGGTCTTTCGCGGCTTCCAGCATGTCCAGCGCTTCCTCATCGGCGAAATCGCAGTGGTAGATCACGTCGATGCCGTGGCGGACCGCGCGCTTCACCGATTCCGCGGCGCGGGCATGGGCGGAGATGCGCTTGCCATAGGTATGGGCCACCTCCACCGCCGCCGCGATTTCCGCGTCGGTCATGTTGGTGATCTCGGCGCGGGCGTGGCTCACGAATTCGTCGCCGGAGATGTTGATCTTCAGGTTGTCCACCCCGTAGCGGATCTGGGTGCGGCAGGCGCGGCGGATTTCCTCGGCGCCGTCGGCGACGATCGCGAAGCTTTCGCGCAGCATGTGCGGCAGGCGCTCATCGCCGAGGCCCGAGGTGACGGTGATCTCGGGGCTGGCGGCGCGCAGCCGGGGGCCGGCCAGGTGACCGGCCGCGATCTCGTTGCGCACGATGACATCGAGGCGGGACTTGGCCGAGGCGGCGGAATAGGCCGAGGTGAACCCGCAGCCCAGCAGCCTGGTGGCATTGCGCGCGGTCGCGAAGGCATGCTCCTCGGGCGGCACATCGCCCAGCGCCTTGGGATCCAGCATGTCCAGGAAGGACAGGTGGCAGTGTCCCTCGACCAGGCCGGGCATCAGGGTCCTCCCGGCGCCGTCGATCACCTCGGCGGCGCGGTCGCGGCCGATCCGTTCGGCCCCCCGCGCCACCGCAGCGATGCGGTTGCCGCTGATCAGGACCTCACCGGGGAACGGGGCGTCGGCGACGCCGTCCCAGATCATGACATTGCCGATCAGGCTGGTGGTCATGGACGCTCTCCCTGTTCTGGATCGCCGGTTCTGTGCCCGGTCCGCGCCAGCTTAACGCGGCGGGGCATGGCGGGGCAGCGCAATGCGGGGCATCGGGCAGGCACGGCCGGATGGGGGGC
>DAICZL010000532.1 GCA_027311165.1 bacterium | reverse complement strand
GGTCAGGGATCGCGCAGCGACCCAGGCAGGGGGCGCGTGCCTGACGTGCCGGCCGCCCAGGCCGGAGCATCGCGGATCGCGGCAGGGCTGCAACGATGAGCGGCATGTTCGGCCCCTTCGAACGCATGATCGCCGGGCGCTACCTGCGCGCCAGCCGCGGCGAACGCTTCGTCTCGGTGATCGCCGGCTTCTCGCTGGTGGGCATCGCGCTCGGCGTCGCCACGCTGATCATCGTGATGAGCGTGATGAACGGCTTCCGTATCGAACTGATGAGCCGCATCCTGGGGCTGAACGGCCATCTCGGCGTCTATGGCGCGGGGGCGACGATCTCGGACTTCGATGCCATGGCCGGGCGCATCCGCGCGCTGCCGGGGGTGGTCTCGGCCGTGCCGATCGTCGAGGGGCAGGTGCTGCTCACCTCCGATCACGGCGGGGCGATCGGCGGCTTCGTGCGCGGCATCCGCGAGGCGGATCTGAAAGCCATGCGCGTGGTGGGCGGCACGATCCGCGAGGGCACGCTCGATCACTTCCAGGGCGACGATGCCATCGCCATCGGCACCGGGCTCGCCCAGCGCTTCAACCTGCGGGTCGGGCAGAAGCTCACCCTGGTCTCGCCGGAGGGCAGCGCCACCGCCTTCGGCACCATCCCGCGCATCCGCGCCTACAGTGTCGCTGCAGTGTTCCAGGTGGGGGTCGCCGAATACGACACGAATTTCGTGTTCCTGCCGCTCGATGCCGCGCAGGTGTTCTTCCGCACCCCCGATGCGGTGACCCAGATCGAGGTGATGGTGGCCGATCCGGACCGTGTCTTCGGGGTGAACCGCGAGATCCGCGCGGCCTTCCCCGACACGCCGCTGCGGGTGCTGGACTGGCAGCAGGCAAATAACAGCCTGATGTCGGCGGTGGAGGTGGAACGCAATGTGATGTTCCTGATCCTGACGCTGATCATCCTGGTTGCCGCGTTCAACATCGTGTCCTCGCTGATCATGATGGTGAAGGACAAGACCAAGGACATCGCGGTGCTGCGCACACTGGGGGCGGCGCGGGGGTCGGTGCTGCGCATCTTCCTGATGTGCGGCGCCGCGGTCGGGGTTGCCGGCACGCTCGCCGGCGCGGCCCTGGGCATCCTGTTCTGCCTGAACATCGAGACCATCCGCGGCGCGCTGGAACACCTGACCGGTACCAACCTGTTCAATGCCGAGGTCTATTTCCTCGAGCGCCTGCCCGCGGTGATCGACTGGCGCCAGGTGCTTCAGGTGATCTTCATGGCGCTCGGGCTGTCGCTGCTGGCGACGCTCTATCCCAGCTGGCGGGCCGCCCGCACCGACCCGGTGGAGGCGCTGCGCCATGAGTGACCCGCTGGTGCTGCGCGACCTTCGCCGCACCTATCGCGGCGAGGGCGAGGACCTGCCGGTGCTGCGCGGTGCCGATCTGACGCTGCAGGCCGGCGAGATCGTCGCGCTGGTGGCGCCGTCGGGCACCGGCAAATCGACGCTGCTGCATCTGGCCGGGCTGCTGGAGCGGCCGGATGGCGGGGCGGTGCTGGTCGATGGCCGCGATGCCGGCGGGCTGGGCGATGGCGAACGTACCGCGATCCGGCGCGACACGATCGGCTTCGTCTACCAGTTCCATCACCTGCTGGCGGAATTCTCGGCGCTTGAGAACGTGGTGCTGCCGCAGCTGATCGCCGGACGCACGCGAGCGGCGGCGATCGACCGGGCGGTGTCGCTGCTTGGCGCGTTCGGTCTGGCAAAGCGGGCCGGCCACGCGCCGGGCAGGCTTTCGGGCGGCGAACAACAGCGTGTGGCGATCGCCCGGGCGCTGGCCAATGCCCCGCGCGTGCTGCTGGCCGACGAGCCCACCGGCAATCTCGATGTCGGCACCGCCAGGACGGTGTTCCAGGAATTGCTGGGGATCGTGCGCCACCAGGGCGTGGCGGCGCTGATCGCGACGCACAATCCGGAACTGGCGGCGCGGATGGACCGGACGGTGACGTTGCAGGACGGGCGGATCGTCTGAGGCGAGGGTTCTGCCGCCGAAGCCCAAAGATCAAGGCCAGGCGAGCGCTCTGCCCTCCTGGCCATTTGGCCAAGCCAGGCACCAGCGGTCCCCGGATTTTCATCCCCCGGGCCTGCATTCCCCGGACTGGTATTCCCCGGAATTGGATACCCTGGGGCGCTCCCTGCATTGGAAGGGTTCCCAATGGCCAGAGCGGGGAGGGCGGAGCCCTTGGCCTTGCCGCGTCCCCCCCCGGACCTGGACAGATCGCCAGACCGCCGCCATACCGGATGGGGGGTCCAGAACATGACCGGCTTGGCCGAACGCGAAGCGATGGAGTTCGACGTGGTTATCGTCGGGGCCGGCCCTGCCGGTCTCGCCGCCGCCATCCGCCTGAAGCAGTGCGCGCCCGACGCCACGGTCTGCGTGGTCGAGAAGGGCAGCGAGGTCGGCGCCCATATCCTTTCGGGCGCGGTGATCGAGACCCGCGCGCTCGATGAGCTCCTGCCCGACTGGCGCGAGCGCGATGCGCCGCTGCTGACCGAGGCCGGGGAGGACCGGTTCCTGTTCCTGACCGAACGCCGCGCGATCCGTCTGCCCACCCCGCCGCAGATGCACAACCAGGGCAACTATGTCGTCTCGCTCGGCAATGTCTGCCGCTGGCTGGGCCGGGAGGCCGAGGCGCTGGGGGTGGAGATCTATCCCGGCTTCGCCGCCGCCGAACTGCTGGAACAGGACGGACGCGTGGCCGGCATCGCCACCGGCGACATGGGCATCGGCAAGGACGGCACGCCCGGTGCGGGCTTTCAGCGCGGCATGGAGCTGCGCGCCCGCTACACGCTGTTCGCCGAGGGGTGTCGCGGTTCGCTCACCCAGCGGCTGATCGCGCGCTACGGCCTGAGCGACGGCCAGGATCCGCAGACCTACGCGCTCGGGGTGAAGGAGATCTGGGAGATCCCGGCCGAGGCTCACCGCCCCGGCCTGGTCGAGCATTCGATCGGCTGGCCGCTCGATGGCGCGACCTATGGCGGGTCCTTCCTGTATCACTTCGACACGCCGGGCGCGGCGCATCTGGTCTCGGTCGGGTTCGTGGTCGGACTCGACTACCGCAATCCCTGGCTTTCCCCGTTCGAGGAACTGCAGCGCTTCAAGACCCATCCGGCGGTGCGCGGGCACTTCGCCGGCGGGCGGCGCATCGGCTATGGCGCCCGGGCGCTGAACGAGGGGGGGCTGCAATCGGTCCCGCGCCTGACCTTCCCGGGCGGCGCGCTGGTTGGCTGCGCGGCGGGCTTCCTCAACGTGCCCAAGATCCAGGGCACCCATACCGCGATGAAATCCGGCATGCTGGCCGCCGAGACGCTGGCCGGGGCGCTGGCAGCCGGCGCGCCGGCGGAGCCCGCCGGCTATGCCGAAAGGCTGCGGCAGAGCTGGGTGTGGGCGGAACTGTCGGCGGCGCGCAACATCCGCCCCGGCTTCGCGAAATTCGGTCTGTGGGGCGGGCTCGCCCACGCCGCCTTCGATACCTATGTGCTGCGCGGCCGGGCGCCCTGGACGCTGCATCATGCCCATCCTGACAATGAGAGCCTGCAGACCGCCGACTCGGCGACTCCGATCGCCTATCCGAAGCCCGACGGCGTGCTGAGCTTCGATCGTCTGTCCTCGGTGTTCATCAGCAACACCAACCACGAGGAGAACCAGCCGGCGCATCTGCGGCTGGGCGATCCGGCGGTCGCGATCGATGTGAACTGGGCGCGCTATCGCAGTCCGGAAACCCGCTACTGTCCGGCCGGGGTGTATGAGATCGTCGGGCTGGATCAGGGTGCGCCGCGTCTGCAGATCAACGCGCAGAACTGCGTGCACTGCAAGACCTGCGATATCAAGGACCCCACAAGGAACATCGACTGGGTGACCCCGGAGGGCGGCGGGGGCCCGAACTATCCGGGCGGCATGTAGCGCGGTGCGGTTCCGCCTTCCCCGCGCCGAGCTTCCCCGCGTCACGCTGTGCTGCGCCGGGGGCAGGTCGGCCTTCCTTGACGCCATGCCCGGCTGATAGAAAGAACGTCATGAGTCAGAAAATCTCGCTCCGCCGCTCCCTCCTGCTCGTCCTCACCCTGCTCTCGGCCTGCGCCGCGGCCGATCCGGGGCCGATGGCGCAGCTGCATCCCGCCATCCACCACCGCCGCGAAGCGGGCGGGGAGGGGGCGTTTCTGGCCGGGCGTTTCGCGGCGAGCCAGAGCGATCTGGATTTCGCGGCCGATGAGTTCCTGCGGGCGCTGGCGGCCGATCCGGGCAACACGGATTTGATGCAGCAGACCTTTCTCGCCTGTCTGATGACCGACCGGCCGGAGGCGGCGAGCCTGGCGCGGCAACTGCCGGGCAGCCCTGCGGCGCAATTGCTGCTGGCGGGACTGGACGCCAAGGCCGGCGACTGGGAGGCGGCGGAAACCCGCTTCCACGCGCTGCCGACCGAGGGGCTGACCCAGCTGCTGCAGCCCCTGCTGCTGGCCTGGGCGCAGCAGGGGTCCGGGCGGACCGATGTCGCGCTGAATACCCTGCGCCCCTATCTCGAGGGACCGAAATTCCGGGTGATCTACGCGCTGCACGCGGCGATGATCGCCGATCTGGGCAGCCGCGCGCCGGAGGCCGCCCGACTGTACCGGCTCGCCCAGGGCGATCCGGCCGGGGTCAATCTGCGTCTCGCCGAAATCCTGGCGAGCTGGCAGGCCCGCGAGGGTCATGCGGCGGAGGCCGCCGACCTGCTGCGCAGCCTGTCGGTCGGAGGGGATGAATTCTCGATCGCCCTGCCCGGCCTGACCGCGGTGATCGGCGAGCGCGTCGTCCGCCAGGCCACCGATGGCATCGCCGAGGCTTATCTGGCGCTGGCTGCGACGCTGCGCCAGCAGGATGCCAGCGATTTCGCCGCGGTGCTGCTGCGCCTCGCGCTCGATCTGCGTCCCGACCTCACCGCCGGACGGCTGGTGCTGGCCGAGGTGCTGGACGGCGGCAAGCACCCGGAGGCGGCGCTGACCGTTCTGGCGGCGGTCGCCCCCGATGATCCGCTGATCGGCCTGGTGCGGCTGCGCCGGGCGGTGCTGCAGGACCGGCTGGGCAACAGCGACGAAGCGCTGCACATGCTCGAGCAGATCGCGCGCGACTATCCCGACCAGCCGGAGCCGCTGGTCATCGAGGGTGGCATCCTGCGGGAGAAGAACCGCCCGGCTGATGCGGTCGCGGCCTATGACCGCGCGATCTCGCGGGTGAAGAACCCGTCGCGGCAGGACTGGGGGCTGTTCTACGAGCGCGGCATCGCGCTCGAGCGGTCGCATCAGTGGCCGCTGGCGGAGGCGGATTTCCGCCATGCGCTGGAACTCTCACCCGAGCAGCCTTACGTGCTGAATTATCTCGGCTATTCCTGGGCCGAGCAGGGCGCGAACCTGGCGCAGGCGCGCCAGATGATCGAGCGGGCGGCGGTGCTGCGCCCCAATGACGGCGCGATCACCGACAGCATGGGCTGGGTCCGGCTGCGCCAGGGTGATGTGCCCGGCGCGGTGCGCGATCTGGAGAAGGCGGTGGAACTGCAGCCCGAGGACGCCACCATCAACGGCCATCTGGGCGATGCCTACTGGGCCGCCGGCCGCAAGCTGGAGGCCGCCTATCAATGGCACCGGGCGCTGAGCCTGAACCCTGATCCGGATGATCTCGCCAGGATCGAGGCCAGGCTGCGTGAGACCGCCTCCCCCCCCGCGGCCGGATCGGCCGAGACAGATCACCGGGTGGAATAGCGGGCGGGCGTTGCTGCCCGGCGTGGCGGAGACGAGAGGCCTGCCGGATGCCGCCGGCGGGAACGCACCCTCGGCCGGCGAGGACGCTCCGGCAAAGCTCAACCTGTATCTGCATGTGTGCGGTCGGCGGGCGGATGGCTACCACCTGCTGGACAGCCTGGTCGCCTTCGCCGGCGCGGCCGACCGGCTGTACGCCGAACCGGCTGAGGGGATGTCGCTGCGCATCACCGGCCGGTTTGCCGGCGATCTGACCGCGGGGCCTGAGAATCTGGTGCTGCGTGCCGCGGCCGCGCTGGCCGCGGCATCCGGCATGGCCCCTGGCGAGGGGGCGGAGGCCGCTTCGCCCGCCAGGGCCGCGGAGCGGAGGCCGCGCAGCGCCGATTGGATGGTTCCCGGGGCGGCTCTGTGGCTCGACAAGCGGCTGCCGGTCGCCTCGGGCATCGGGGGTGGTTCAGCCGATGCCGCGGCGGCTTTGCGGCTGCTGTGCCGGCTCTGGGGCCTGGCTCCGGGAGAGAAGGCGCTGGCGGCGCTCGCGCTCGGGCTCGGGGCGGACGTGCCGGTATGCCTCGCCGGTCGCCCGGCGCGCATGGGCGGGGTCGGCGAGGTGCTGACCCCAGCGCCCCGGCTGCCACGATGCGGCGTGGTGCTGGTCAATCCGGGCCTGCCTCTGGCCACCGCAGCGGTGTTCCGCGCCCGCCACGGTGCGGGGTCCGGTCCCGCCCTGCTGGCGGCCGGTTACGCTGATGCCGCCGCGCTGGCGCGAGGGCTGGCCGGCTGCGCCAATGATCTGCAGGCGGCGGCGCTCGGGCTCTGTCCCGCCATCGGGGCGGTGCTGGCGGCGATCGAGGCCGCGCCTGGCTGCCTGCTCGCGCGCATGAGCGGCTCCGGGGCAACCTGTTTCGGCCTGTTCGCCGATCACGCAGGCGCGGCACGGGCCGCAGGGCTGCTGGCGCGGCCTGGCTGGTGGTGCTGGGGGGGGGG
>DAICZL010000531.1 GCA_027311165.1 bacterium | reverse complement strand
CCCCCCCCCCCAACGGGCTGTCGCCCGAGCAGATCCGGGCCAAGGAGCGGGAACTTCAGGACCGCATCACCAATGCGCAGAAGCTGTTCCGCGATCGCGGCCGCATCATCCAGGAGGCGGCGCAGTATTCGCTGGCGCAGATCGAACGGATGCTGGTGGCAGTGATCCGTCAGGTGGCGGAGAGCCGCGGCATGAACCTGGTGCTGCACCGCGCCCAGGTGGCGCTGAACGTCAATGAGTTCGACATCACCGACCAGGTGGCCGAGCAGCTCAACAAGCTGCTGCCCTCGGTCGATGTCCCCCCCGATGGGGTCTCCCCCTCGGCCGCGGCGGCCGCGGCGGCCAAGGCCGGGGGCGCCACGCCGGCGGCGGCGAGCGCGCCGGCGGTGGCCGCCGACAAGCCGGCCACCGCGCCGAACTGAGCATGGCGGGCGAAGCGTCGGGGGCCGGTGATCCGCGATTCTACCAGCGCACCGGCCCGCACGATCTCGCCGCCGTGGCGGCGGCTGCGGCGGGCGCGGCGCGGGGGCCGGCGGATGTCATGCTGCTGGGGATTGCGCCGCTGCAGATTGCGGGGCCTTCGGAGGTAAGCTTTCTCGACAACCGCCGCTATGCCGCGGCGCTCGACCAGACGCGGGCCGGCGCGGTGATCGTTCATCCGGATCTGGCCGCCCGGGTGCCCGCCACCGCCGCGGCGATCGTGACCGCCGAGCCCTACGAGGCCTGGGCGCGCGTCTGTGCCCTGTTCCATCCCCGCCCGCCGATCCGTCCGGGGGTGCATCCGGCGGCGGTGGTCGATCCCCTCGCGCAGGTCGATGCCACGGCCGAGATCGGGCCCCTGGCGGTGATCGGCGCGCGGGCGGAGATCGGGCCACGGGTGCGGATCGGGCCGGGCGCGGTGATCGGCGAGGGGGTGGTGCTGGGAGCGGATTGCCGGATCGGGGCGCTCGCGAGTGTCAGCCATGCGCTGGTCGGGGCTCGGGTCTATGTCTATCCCGGCGCGCGCATCGGCCAGGAAGGCTTCGGCTTCGCGATCGGTGCCGGCGGATTGATAAGCGTGCCGCAACTGGGCCGGGTGATCCTCGGCGATGATGTCGAGGTGGGGGCGAACACGACGATCGACCGCGGCTCCGCCCACGACACGGTGATCGGGGCGGGCTCGCGCCTCGACAATCTGGTGCAGATCGGGCACAACGTGCGTCTCGGTCGCGCCTGCGTGATCGTCGCTCAGGCGGGGATCTCGGGCTCCACGGTCCTGGACGATCACGTGATGATCGGTGGTCAGGCGGGGTTGACCGGGCATCTCAAGATCGGACGCAAGGCGCGGATCGGCGCCCAGGCGGGGGTGATGTCGGACATACCGGCAGGGGCCGATGTGGTGGGAAGCCCGGCGGAGCCGGTGCGGGCCTTCTTCCGGCAGATGGCCATCCTGCGTCGGCTGGCCCGCGAGAACGATCCGAGGGGCGGGCCGGACAAGGCTGCGGTTGGGGAAACGGGCAGGGATTGAGCTGCCATGGACGGCACGGCAATGCAGGACGCGGCAACAACGCCGCAGGATGGAACGGTGGAGCTGGTCGATATCGCCCGCATCATGCGCGCGATCCCGCACCGCCATCCGTTCCTGATGATCGACCGCGTGGTGGATCTGGTGCCCAACCGGTCCGCGGTCGGGGTGAAGAACGTCTCGATCAATGAAGGCTTCTTCCAGGGGCATTTCCCGAACCACCCGGTGATGCCCGGGGTCCTTATCATCGAGAGCATGGCGCAGACCGCGGCGGTGCTGGTGGTCGAGACGCTGGGGCCGGACTCGGCGGGCAAGGTGGTCTATTTCATGTCGATCGAGGGCGCGAAGTTCCGCCGCCCCGTGGTGCCGGGCGACCAGCTGCGCATCCATGTCGCCAAGGACCGCAACCGCGGCAATGTCTGGAAGTTCAGTGCCATTGCCCGTGTCGACGGGGTCTCGGTCGCAGAGGCGACCTATGCCGCGATGATCATGGACCGTTGATGGCCCGATATCCTGGCCCGGGCGGCGCGGAATGCGGGCGGGGCCTCTAGGGCGCGGGCGGAGCCGGTGGACTCGACTTTCCCGTCCGATCGCGCTTCAGCTCTCGGTTTTGTCGAGCAGCTTCATCGCGGTTGACGTCAACCTGATGCGATGTCGCGCTCGCGGGCGGTCTGTCGGGGAGGTCCGGTCCGACCTGGCTCGGCCCGTAGCGGATAGGGGTCGCACGGCCGCGCCGGGCCCGACCGGGCGCTGGCCAGGTAAGCCGGGGATCAGCCCGCGCCGGGTTCTCGTCCGGGTTGGAAGGATCAGGCGCCGGTGCCGCGCTCCGGGCCGGTGCAGGGCCGGCCGTTGCGGGATGGCATGATGGGCTGGCGTGCCCGCCTGGCGCGCGGATACCGTGCATCGGCGCTGCTTCCGCCGCCGCGTGCGAAGTATTCGTGACCGATGCTGCGGGCGAAATTTACGGCAATAATCGTTGAGTTTGCCGTCCGGTGGTCCTGCGTCTAGTCTTGATCTGAGCCGAAAGCGCCAGCCGATCCGGTGGACGATCAGTTATCGCTCTAGCTCTTTGTTTTAACGAGAAACTTTATCCGATCAGATGAGTCCATCTGTTCGGGTGTTGCTCTAGACTTGAGTGGCTTCGGGGATTCGAAAGATGCCGACATGGACGGACTGACCGACGCGGGTGCGGCGCGGGCCGCCGACACCGTGATCCACCCGACCGCCCTGGTCGCCCGCGGGGCGGTGCTCGGCCAGGGCGTCACGGTCGGACCGTTCTGCACGGTGGGCGCTGCGGCGGTGATCGAAGACGGCGCCAGGCTGGTCTCTCATGTCGTGGTCGATGGCCTGGCCCGAATCGGCGCCGGGGCGGTGCTGTATCCGTTCTGCACCGTGGGGCTGCCGCCACAGGATCTGAAATACAAGAACGAGCCCACCGGCTGCGAGATCGGCCCCCGCACCCAGGTGCGCGAGCATTGCACCATCCATCGCGGCACCGCGACCGGCCATGGCGTGACCCGGATCGGTGCCGATTGCCTGCTGATGGCGGTGGTGCATGTCGCTCATGACTGCGTGATCGGGTCGAACGTGATCATCGCCAATAACGTGGTGATGGGCGGTCATGTCGCGATCGGCGATCACGCCGTGATCGGCGGGTCGGCGGCGCTGCATCAGTTCGTGCGGATCGGGCGGGCGGCGATGGTGGGCGGCGTTTCGGGGGTCGAGGGCGATGTGATCCCGTTCGGCTCGGTGATCGGCAACCGCGCCAGGCTGGCCGGGATGAACGTCATCGGGCTGCAGCGGCGCGGCTTCGACAAGGCGCAGATCCGGCAGTTGCGCGCGGCCTTCCGGCTGCTGTTCCGCGGCCCCGGCGTGTTCGCCGCGCGGCTGGCCGAAACCCGCCGGTGCTTCGCCGACGACAAGCTGGTGGCGGAGATACTGGCCTTCATCGATGCGCCGAGCCGGCGCGGCCTGATCCGCACCGATCAGGCGTTTGCCGAGGACAGCGATGGGGCATGAGCCTGTGCCGCGGCGGGACGCCCCCCATCTGATCGGTCCCCATCTGATCGGTCCCCGTCTGATCAGCCCCCGTCTGATCGACCTGGGGCCGATGGTCCGGGGGCGGATGGTTCTGGCGCCGCCCGCCGCGCGGGCTCGCCGGCGCGCCCGCGGCGGTGCGCGGGGCGGGCTTCCGGCGCGGCTCCTCCCCTTCCGCTTCCGGCCATGAGCGCCACGGCGGAGCGGCGGCGGCTCGGCATCCTGGCCGGGGGCGGGACGCTGCCCGGGCGGGTGGCCGAGGCTGCCCGCGCCGCCGGGCGCGCCGTGTTCCTGGTGGGGCTGGAGGGCTTCGCCGAGGCCGCGGTGCTGGCGCCCTTCCCGCATGCCTATGCGCGGATCGGCGCGGCGGGGCGGATCCTCGCGCTGCTTCGCGACCATGCCTGCCAGGATCTGGTGCTGGTGGGGCCGGTCAGGCGGCCATCTTTCTTCGATGTCCGCCCCGATGCCGAGAGCGCCCGCATCCTGGCCCGCATCGGCCGCGCCGCCTTCTCGGGCGATGACGGCCTGCTGGCGGCGGTGGTGCGGGTGCTGTCGGAGGAAGGCTTCCGGGTGCTGGGCGTGCACGAGGTGCTGACCGAGGCGCTGGCGCCACCGGGCCAGCTCGGCCGGTGCGCGCCGGACGCCCTCGCCCTGGCCGATATCCGCCGGGGCATCGCGGTGGCCCGCGCGCTCGGTGCGGCCGATGTCGGGCAGGGCTGCGTCGTGCAGCAGGGCATCGTGCTGGCGGTCGAGGCGGCCGAGGGCACCGATGCGATGCTGGCCCGTTGCCCCGGTCTCGCTCTGCCCGGTCCCGGGGGGGTACTGGTCAAGCTGGTCAAGCCGGGACAGGATCGTCGCGCCGATCTGCCGACGGTCGGGCCCGACACCGTGCGCCGCGCCCGTGACGCCGGACTGCGTGGGCTTGCCTTCGAGGCCGGTGGCGCCATCCTCGCCGATCGGGCAAACACCATTGCCCTGGCCGACGCGGCGGGGCTGTTCCTGCTCGGCTTCGATCCGAACAAAATGACAGAGACGGGAGACCCTGCATGACCACCGGTCAGTATCGCTATCTGCACACGATGATCCGGGTGAACAATCTGGACGAGAGCGTGGCCTTCTACACCAAGCTGCTCGGCATGAAGGAATTGCGCCGCACTGACGTGCCGGATGGCAAATACACGCTGGCATTCGTCGGCTATGAGGGCGAAGACACCGGCACGGTGCTGGAGCTGACCTATAATTATGGGGTGCACCAGTACGACCAGGGCACCGCGTTCGGTCATCTGGCGCTGGGCGTGGCCGATGTCGCAGCGACCTGCGAGGCGCTGCGGGCGGCGGGGGCGAAGATCACCCGAGAGGCGGGACCGGTGAAGTTCGGCACCACCATCATCGCCTTCGTCGAGGACCCGAATGGCTACAAGATCGAGCTCGTCGAGCGCCATTGAGCCGGCCGGCACGCGCCTGGTCCGATCCTGACGGATGGTGCCGATGGGCCAGGGACGATGTCCTCGGGATCGGCTCCTCCAACCAAGGCCGGTGGTGCTGATCGGACGGGTGTTTCCGTCTGATCGGCATCCTTGGCGGCCGGGGGGATGATGCCCCGGATGGCGCCCCGGTCGGTCACCGTGGTGGGACCCGATGCCGCCGCCGCCGCGCGCGGCCGGCAGGTTCTGCGGATCGGGGTGACCGGCCTCGCCCGCGCCGGCAAGACGGCGTTCCTGAGCTCGGCGGCCGCCAATCTGCTGGCGCCGCGTACCGGTCTGCCGGTGCTCTCGCGGCGGCTGGCCGGCCGGCTGGTAAGGGTTGCCATTGCCCCGGCCGGGGCGGAGTCGATGCCGCGCTTCGACTTCCGCCGTCATCTCGCGACCCTGGCCGCCGATCCACCGCGCTGGCCGGCACGCACCGAGGCGGTCTCGCTGCTCGCGCTCGATCTCGACATCGCCCGCCCGGGGCTCGCGCGCGCCCTGCCGCCACGGCGGCTGCGGCTCGAATTTCTCGACTATCCCGGCGAGTGGCTGCTCGATCTGCCACTGCTCGGCCAGGATTTCCGCCAATGGTCGGAAGCCGCGCTGGCCCGGCTGCAGACGCTGGCGCCGCTGCCGGCGCGGGCCTTCCTGGATTTCCTGCGCGCTCTGCCGGCACGGGCGGGGGCCGATGAACCGCTGGCCGAGACCGGCCATGGGCTGTATCGCGCCCTGCTGAACCGGCTGCGCGAGGAGGGCGGCCTTGCGATGCTGCAGCCCGGCCGCTTCCTGATGCCCGCGCCCGGGCCGGAGCCGCCCTGGATGGCCTTCTTTCCGCTGCAGGGGGGTGGTGGCGGGCTCTTCCGGCTGCTGGCAGCGCGCTATGATGCCTATCGGCGGGCGGTGGCGCGGGACCTCGTGTCGCCGGGTTTCGGCCGGCTCGACCGGCTGGTGGTGCTGGCCGATGTATTGTCGGCGCTGCATGCCGGCCCGGCGGCCTTCGCCGACATGGCGGATGCGCTCGGCAGCATCGCGGAAGCGCTGCGCTGGCGGCGGTCGAGGACCCTGCGCCTGCCGCAACTGGGCACGTTGCGCCTGCCGGCCTGGCTCGGTCCGGGCGGGATCGGCCGGGTGGCGTTTGCCGCGACCAAGGCCGACCATGTCGCCGAGCGGCAGCGTGCCAGTCTCGCCGCGCTGATGCGGGCGATGACGCTGCTGCCGGACGCCGCCGGCGAAGCGCGCGCGGCAGTCTTCGCGATCGCCGCGGTGCGCTGCGCGGAAGATTTTGTCTGGACGCTCGATGGGGGTAACGTCGCTGCGGTGCGGGGGAGGGTGCTGGGTGATGAGCGGTTGACGCGCTCCTATCCGGGCGAGGTGCCCGACCGGCTTCCGGGGGCGGCGTTCTGGGCGCAGCCGTTCCTGGCACTGCCACAGTTCGAACCGATGCGGCTGCCCGATGGCGGGGCCGCCGGCGTGCCGCAGATCGGACTGGACGCCCTGATCGGCTTTCTGCTGGATGACGTCCTATGAGCTTTGCCACCACGCCCAGGCCGCGAATCGAGATCGAGCCGGCGACCAGCCCGCGGCTCGAACCGTTTGTGCCGCTGCCGCGCAGCCGCTCCGCACCGGGCAGCCTGACCCTGATGCTGGGCGGGCTGGCGGTGCTGGTGGTGGGCTTCGCCCTGCTGCAGATCGCCAATTTCGTCGCCGACCAGTTCGCCCGCGGCCCGCTTCTCGGGACGCTGACACTGGCGATCGCGCTAGGCGGCCTCGGCCTGCTCGGCCTTGCGGTCTGGCGCGAGATCGCCGGGCTGTTCGCGATCGCCGCGGTGGACGGGCTGCGGGCGGACTTCGCGAGCGGCGATGCCGAACGGATGCGGATGGCGGCGCGCAGCTGGCTGGGACGGCTGCCCGAGGGCGACCAGTATGCGATGATTGGCGCCTCGGCCGAGCCGGCGGCGCTGCTCGGGCTGCTGCGGGCCGGGCCGGTGGCGATGCTGCGCAGCCAGGCCGATGCGCTGGGCCGGGAAGCGGCGGTGCAGATTTTCGCGGCCACCGCGGCGATTCCCTCGCCGGCGCTCGATGGGCTGCTGGTGGCTTGGCGCGGGATCCGGCTGGTCCGCCAGGTCGCGGTGTTGCACGGGCTGCGGCCGGGGCTGCTGGGGACGTTCGCGCTGCTGCGCCGGGCGCTGCTGTCCGCGGCCGGGACCGCCGCGGCGAATCTGGCGGTGGACACGCTGGCCCGCGCGGTGCTGTCCAACCCGCTGCTGCAGCATCTGGCGGGGGATGTCGCCGGTGCCAGCGTGGCAGCACGGCGGACCTTGGTGCTGGCCCGCGTCGCCGCTGCAGCATGCAGCCCGGTGCCTGATGCCTGAGGCGTTGGCGGGTCGGTGATTTCCAGATCCGGCATTCCGTCACAGGCACCCCGCAGCGAAAGGGTTCCAAGGGCTGGCCCTTAGCGGTTTTCCAAAGGGCGGAGCCCTTTGGTTTGGCCTTGATCCAACTGATGATGGACCGAGCCCCGGCCAGGCGTCTGCCCCCCGCCGAGAGAAATCCCTGGACAGGCGGGCCGGTCTCGGCTAACAGCCCGCGCTCTATCGGAACGCGGGAGACGTCCCGGCCACGCATGCGTGGCGGGTGTCGCATGGACCGCGGTCCCTTGGCAGACCGCAAAGGACCAGGGATATGGCGAAGAAGATCGTCGGCTACATCAAGTTGCAGATTCCGGCCGGCAAGGCCAATCCATCGCCGCCGGTGGGTCCGGCGCTGGGGCAGCGCGGCCTGAACATCATGGCCTTCTGCAAGGAATTCAATGCTCTGACCCAGAGCATGGAACCGGGGATGCCGGTGCCGGTGGTGATCACCGCCTTCGGTGACCGCAGTTTCACCTTCATCACCAAGACCCCGCCCAACACCTATTTTCTGAAGAAGGCGGCCGGCATCGCCAAGGGCACCACGACCCCGGGCAAGGGCGCGCCGGTCGGGCGGGTGACCACCAGCCAGCTGCGCGAGATCGCCGCCCAGAAGATGAAGGACATGAACGCCAACGATGTCGATGGCGCGGTGCGGATGTTGGCGGGCTCGGCCCGTTCGATGGGCCTGACCGTGGTGGAGGGCTGAGCGATGGCGCACAACAAGCGGCACGCGGCGGCGGCATCGGCAGTGAATCGGGCGCGATCCTATCCGCTGGACGAGGCGATCCGTCTGGTGAAATCCAATGCGCGGGCCAAGTTCGACGAGACGGTCGAGCTGTCGATGAATCTGGGCATCGATCCCCGCCATGCCGATCAGATGGTGCGCGGGCTGATCAGCCTGCCCAACGGCACCGGCAAGACCCTGCGGATCGGCGTGTTCGCGCGCGGCCCGAAGGCCGAGGAGGCGAAGGCCGCCGGCGCGGACGTGGTGGGTGCCGAGGACCTGGCCGAGCTGGTCCAGGGCGGCACCATCCAGTTCGACCGCTGCATCGCAACGCCGGACATGATGGCGCTGGTGGGGCGGCTGGGCAAGATTCTGGGTCCCCGCGGGCTGATGCCGAACCCCAAGCTCGGCACCGTGACGATGGATGTGAAGGGCGCGGTGACCGCTGCCAAGGGCGGGCAGGTGGAGTTCCGCGCCGAGAAGGCCGGCATCATCCATGCAGGCATCGGCAAGGCGAGTTTCGACGAGGCCAAACTGGTCGAGAATGCCCGTGCCCTGGTCGATGCGGTGCAGAAGGCGCGGCCGGCCGGCGCCAAGGGCACTTATGTGCAGAAGGTGGCGCTGAGCTCTTCGATGGGCCCGGGCGTGCGGGTGGACGTGGCTTCGCTCGCCGGCTGAACGAGATACGCTTGCACGGCCATCGGCCGGCAGGCGGGCAGGGGGTTCCGGAGGCTCTGTCGCGTCTGCGCGGAGCCGCCGGGGTTCTTCCGATCCTGTCCCAGACCGCACGTGGTTCCGGTTGCGACCGGGACCTTAAGGGGCCGTGAGGCCCGCGCGCGAAAGACGGGGATGCCAGGGGTTCCCCCCGCGGCCTGGCTGCGGGGAGAGGCTTGGCGGTTCCGGCTTGAGGGCAGGCGAACCGGATCGTCCGTCGGAGCGGGCGGTCCATGGGCAAACCGGCCCGGCGCGGTCCAAACGCGCCAGGCCCAGTGTGGAGACCGACTTTGGACCGTGTCGAAAAACGGGCCTTCGTCGCCACGCTCGCTGCCGTGTTCGCCGAGACGTCGATGGTCGTGGTTACCCGCAACAACGGGCTGACCGTGGCGGAGGTGACGGATCTGCGGCGACGGATGCGCGCGTCGGGGGCGACCTACAAGGTCACCAAGAACCGGCTGGCCAGCAGGGCGCTGGCGGGCACGGCGTTCGATGGCATCGGCAAGCTGCTGGCCGGGCCGACCGCGCTCGCCTGGTGTCGCGATCCGGTCGCGGTGGCCAAGGCCGCCGTGGACTACGCCAAGACCAACGAGAAGTTCGTCGTGGTGGGTGGTGCGCTCGGCGCCCAGATGCTGGATGCGTCCGGGATCAAGGCGCTGGCCGAACTGCCGTCGCTGGATGTGCTGCGCGGCCGGCTGCTGGGGATGCTGAACACCCCGGCGACGCGGATCGCGGGGATCCTCCAGGCGCCGGGCGGACAACTCGCGCGGGTGTTCGCGGCCTATGCCAAGGCCGGCGAGCCCGGCGATGCGCCGGATGGCGAGCCGATCGCGGCCTGACAGGGCGGACGGAGCGCGGGCCGGACATGTCCGGCTTGAACGGAACCGATCAAGGGTTAGATAAGAGGACACAGGACGATGACTGATCTGGCAAAACTGGTGGACGAGCTGTCCAGCCTCACGGTGCTCGAAGCGGCGGAGCTGTCGAAGCTGCTCGAAGAGAAATGGGGTGTTTCGGCCGCGGCGCCGGTTGCCGTCGCAGCCGCGGCGGCCCCGGCCGCTGCCGCCGCGCCGGGGGAGGAGCAGACCGAATTCACCGTGATCCTGGCCAAGGCCGGTGAAAAGAAGATTAACGTGATCAAGGAGATCCGCACGATCACGGGGCTTGGCCTGAAAGAGGCCAAGGATCTGGTCGAGGGCGCGCCGAAGACGGTGAAGGAAGGCGTGAACAAGGACGAGGCCGCGAAGCTGCGCAAGATGCTCGAGGAGCAGGGCGCGACCGTCGAGGTGAAGTAGCGGCGGAGTGCGGAAGGACGCTGATTGACCACTGCGTGGCGGGGCGGCCCGGCGGCAAGGCCGGGGCGGTCGGGTTAACGGACGGGGTCTGTCT
>DAICZL010000527.1 GCA_027311165.1 bacterium | reverse complement strand
CGCGAAGCTGGCGCCGGTGGCGCTGCTGCTGACCACCGCGCGGCGCGCGCTGGGGGCCATGCGGCAGAACATCGCCCTCTCGCTCGGCTATAATCTGGTGATGGTGCCGCTGGCGATGGCCGGTGCCGTCACGCCCTGGCTGGCGGCGGTGGCGATGTCTGCCTCCTCGCTCGCTGTCATGGGCAACAGCCTGCGCCTGCGGGGGGAGCGGCGGTGACCATCATCCTGGCGCTGATCCTGCTCTGCCTGGCACTCGGCGGACTCGGCCTGCTCACGTTCCTGTGGGCGCTGCGGTCGGGGCAGTACGACGATCTGGACGGGGCGGCGGAGCGGGTGCTGTTCGACGACGAGTAGGGGCTTGCGGAGCGCACGTCATGCAAACGCTGCAGGGAACGCTTCGTTCGGCACCGAAGCCTCGCCCCTTGCGACAAAGGCACCCCGCCGGCATGGTCCGCGCCTTGGCCTTGACCGGAGCGCCCGATGCCTGATCCGACCACCCCCACCGGCCCCTTGCGCGGGCTGCGCGTGTTCGACCTCAGCCGGGTCCTTGCCGGCCCCACTTGCGCGCAGATGCTCGCCGATCTCGGCGCGGACGTCATCAAGATCGAACGCCCGGGCGCGGGAGACGACACCCGGGGCTTCGCCCCGCCTCTGATGCCGGGCACGAAGGAGAGCGCCTATTTCGTCGGCGTCAATCGCAACAAACGCTCCGTGACCCTGGATATCGCCACGGCGCGCGGGCAGGAGATCGCGCGTGCGCTGATCGCGAAATCCGATATCCTGGTGGAGAATTTCAAGGTCGGCGCGCTGGCGAAATACGGTCTCGGCTACGATCAGTTGCACGCGGACTTTCCCCGCCTGATTTATTGTTCCATCACCGGTTTCGGCCAGACCGGCCCCTACGCGCCGCGCCCCGGCTATGACAGCCTGATTCAGGCGATGGGCGGCGTGATTAGCCTGACCGGGGAGCCTGACGGGCTGCCGCAGAAGGTGGGCGTGCCGGTCGCGGACGTGTTCGCGGGGCTATACGGCTGCATCGGGATCCTGAGCGCATTGCGCCACCGCGATGCCACCGGGATCGGCCAGCAGATCGATATCGGGATGCTGGACACGCATGTCGCCTGGCTGGCGAACCAGGGCATGAACTACCTGGCGACCGGGGAGAACCCGCCGCGGCTCGGCAACCAGCACCCCAATATCGTGCCGTACCAGGTGTTCCCGACCCAGGACTGGCACGTGGTATTGTCGATCGGTAACGATCCCACCTTCAAGCGGTTCTGCGAAGCCTTCGCGCTGACGCATCTGCTGGAGGACCCGCGCTTTGCAACCAACGCCGCGCGGGTGGAACACCGCCAACTGGTGACGGACACATTGGCGCCGGTGCTGCGCGGCCATCCCACCGCATGGTGGATCGACAAGCTGGAGGCGCTGAAAATCGGCTGCGGCCCGATCAACAAGCTGGCCGAGGTGTTCGCCGATCCACAGGTGATCGCGCGCGGCATGGTGAAGGAGATGGCGCACAGCTCCGGCGCCACGGTGAAGGTGATCGCCAACCCGGTGCGGCTGTCGGAAACCCCGGTGGATTACCGCCACGCCCCGCCGCTGCTGGGCGGGCAGACCGACGCGGTGCTGGGCGGCCTGCTGGGGCTGGATGCGGCGCGGCTGGCCGCGCTGCGGGAGGCCGGGGTGATCTGATCGGGGTGGCCGCGCGCACCCCCTGGACATAAGGATATGTTTATGTCATT
>DAICZL010000526.1 GCA_027311165.1 bacterium | reverse complement strand
GGCAACGACCGCTGTGCGCAAAATGCCAAAGCCGCGCACAACGGCGGCGGCACCATGCGCGAGGCCGCGCTGGCAGATTTCGCCGCCGGACGCAGCCGGCTGCTGGTCGCGACCACGGTGGTGGAAGTGGGCGTGGATGTGCCCGAGGCGAGCGTGATGGTGATCGAGCATGCGGAACGCTTCGGCCTGGCCCAGCTGCACCAGCTGCGCGGACGCGTCGGCCGCGGCGCGGCGGCGAGCTTTTGCCTGCTGCTGCACGAGTACGGGCTGAGCGAGACCGCCCGCCGCCGGCTGGTGCTGCTGCGCGATACCGATGACGGGTTCGTGATCGCCGACGCCGATTTCCGGCTGCGCGGCGGCGGCGATCTGCTGGGCACGCGCCAGTCCGGCGATGCCGGCTTCCGCCTCGCCGACCCGGTCGCCCATGAGGGGCTGCTGCACATGGCCCATCGCGACGCGGCGCTGCTGCTGGAAAAGGACCCGAAGCTGGCCACGCCGCGGGGCAGGGCGGTGCGCACCCTGCTGCGGCTGTTCGACCGGACGGAGGGGATGCTGGTGCTCGATTCCGGGTAGCCGCCTGGCGCGGCAGCGCCACGGCGCGTTGCCGCTGGGGGGGGCGCCGGGGCCTTGGCCGCGTTCGGCTGGGGAGCGCTTCCAAGGCGCATGCCGGGTTCAGGCCCCGCCGGTCTTTCGCGGGTTCCAGAGGCCGTGCGGGCCAGGCTCCGGCCTTGCCTTCCTCCACCGCCTATGCGCCGATATCTCATGACCGAGACCCCCGAACAGACCATCCACGCCTTCCTGGCCCGCCACCGCGACCAGCAGCACCGGTTCCTCGCCGCGCTGGTCCGTCAGCCTTCGGACAACCCGCCAGGCGATTGCGCGCCGCACGCCGCCCTGACCGCGACGCTGCTCGAGGAACTCGGCCTGACCGTCGAGCGCCATCCGGTCCCGGCCGCGCAGGCCGCCGCGGCCGGCATGGTCTCGGTCACCAACCTGGTGGTGCGGCGGCGCTTTGGCGAAGGCCCGGTGATCGCGCTCAACGCCCATGGCGACGTGGTGCCGCCCGGCGAGGGCTGGACCCAGGACCCCTATGGCGCCGCCGTGGTCGATGGCTGGATGTACGGGCGCGGCGTCGCCGTCTCGAAATCCGACATCGCCAGCTACGCCTTCGCCCTGCTCGCCCTGGAGGCGAGCGGCGCGGCGCTGGCCGGCACGGTCGAACTGCATGTCACCTATGATGAGGAGACCGGCGGGGAGGTCGGCCCGCGCCTGCTGCTGCAGGCCGGGATCTCGCGCCCCGACCTGGCGCTGGCGGCCGGGTTCTCCTACGCCATCGTCAATGCCCATTCGGGCTGCCTGCATCTGGAGGTGACGGTCGCCGGGAAATCCGCCCATGCCGCCATCCCCGAGACCGGCATCGATGCGCTGGAGGCGGCGACCGCGATCCTGCAGGCGCTGTATGCCGAGCGCGACGACCTGCGCCGGAACATCTCCGCGGTGCCGGGGATCGGCCCGGCCCAACTGACGGTCGGGCTGATCAGCGGCGGGATCAATACCAACGTGGTGCCCGACCGGGTGAGCCTCCGGCTCGACCGCCGCATCCTGCCGGAAGAATCGCCCGAGACCGCCGAGGCCGGGCTGCGCGCGGTGATCGCGCAGGCCGCCGCGCGGTTCCCTGCCGCCCGGGTGACGATCCGGCGCCTGCTGCTGGCCCGCCCGCTGACGCCGCTGCCGGGCGTCGCCCGACTGGTCGCGGCGCTGCAGCGCCATGCCAGCGCGGTGTTCGGCGAGACGGTGCCCGTGACCGGCGTGCCGCTCTACACCGACGCGCGCCACTACGCCGAGGCCGGGGTGCCGATCGCGCTGTACGGCGCCGGGCCACGCACGATCGAGGCCGCCAACGCCCACCGCGCCGATGAGCGCCTGCCGCTCGCCGACCTCGACCGGGCGACCGAGGTGGTGGCGCTCAGCCTGCTCGATCTCCTGCGGCATTAGAGCGGTCGCCGATCCGATCGTCGATCGGCCACCGCTCCTGCTCTCTCTTCCACCACGCGACTCTATCCGATCGGATGATCCCATCTGATCGGAGGTTGCTGCGGGCGCGCCGGAGGAATTGGCCCCCATCGTCGCGGCGGCTCCGGACTGATCCGATCCCCGAGGGGGATCAGCGGCGACGCGAAGCCGCCCGTCGGGCAATCGCTACCGGCCCCGCGGCATCGGGCAAAGACCGCCAGCGCCGATCTGCCCGGAGCCGGTGCCCGCTGTTGCTCAGGCTGCGGCGATCCATGCCCGCGAACTGCCCCCGGCGGATGGCCGTGGCGTCGCCGCCGCAAGCGGCGTTCCTTCGCC
>DAICZL010000523.1 GCA_027311165.1 bacterium | reverse complement strand
GCCTGAGGCCCGGCCTGCCGGAACGCCTCGCCCGGCTGCACGACACGCTGCGCGCCATCGCCCCATACCGGACCGAACCGCACCGGCCAGGGGCGGGGCCAGGGTCGGGGCCAGGGTCGGGACCGGACCGTCCCGCCGTGCTCGCCCTGGGCGATCCGCGGGTGGATGCGCATCTGCCCGGCGGCGGCCTGCCGCTCGGCCAGTTGCACGAGATCACCGCCCCAGGCCTCGCCGGAGAGACCGGCGCGCTGGCAGCGGGCTTCGCCGCCGCCCTGCTCGCCCGCCTCCTCCAGGGGGCTGCAGCCGCGGGGCCGGTGTTCTGGATCGCCCCGGTCTGCGACCTCTACCCGCCCGGCCTGGCCGGCTTCGGGCTCGATCCCGGCCGCCTGGTGCTGGTGGCGGGCGGAGACGATGCCGGCACGCTGGCCGCGATGGAAACCGCGCTGCGCGAGGGCGCCGCCGGCGCGGTGGTGGGCGAGGTCGGGCGGCTCGACCGGCTTGCCGCCCGCCGGCTGCAGCTCGCCTGCCTGCGCCATGCCACCACCGGCCTGCTGCTGCCGCGCTTTCCCCACGGGCGGAAGGGACGCGACAGCGACAGCACCGGCATCGCCGCCACGCGCTGGCGGATCGCCGCCGCGCCCAGTGCGCCGGCAGACGAGGCGGCGGCGCGCGAACCCGGCCCGCCGCGCTGGCGCGTAACGCTGGAACATGCCCGCGGCGGCCGGCCGGGAACCTGGCTGATGGAAGCGATGGAGGCCGCAGATGCGCCGCATTCTTTGCGTGTGGTTGCCGAACTGGCCGATCACCCGGCTGCGCCGCAGCCTGGGTATCCAGCCGCTCCACGGCACGAACACCCAGCCGCTCCGCGGCACGAACATCCAGCCGCTCCGCGGCGGGGACACGCCATCGGATAGGCCCTTCGCCACGGTCGAGACCCGCCACGGCCTGCGCCGCCTGGCCGCGGTGGCACCGCACGCCGCCGGGCTGCATCCCGGCCAGGCGCTGGCCGATGCCCGCGAGATCCAGCCCGACCTGGAACTGGCCGAGGCCGATCCCGCCGCCGATGCCGCGGCGCTGGCAAGGCTGGCCGCCTGGTGCGAGCGCTACACGCCGCTCGCCGCCCCCGATCCGCCGGAGGGGCTGTGGCTGGACATCACCGGCTGCGCCCATCTGCATCATGACAAGGCAGCCCCAGGGGAGACAGCCCGGGAGACAGCCCGGGAGACAGCCCGCGAGACACCCCCATGGGGGACACCCCCAAGGGAGACAGCCCGGGAGACACCCCCAGGGGAAACAACCCTTGGCGAGACACCCCCATGGGAGACAGCCCGGGAGACACCCCCAGGCGAGACAGCCCGCGAGGCAGCCCCATGGGAGACACCCCCAAGGGAGACACCCCCATGGGAGACACCCCCATGGGAGACAGCCCCAGGGGAAGCGGCCCTGGCCGGCGACCTCGCCGCCCGGCTGAGCGCGGCCGGCATCCCCGCCCGCCTCGCCGTGGCCGCCACCACCGGCGCGGCCTGGGCACTCACCCGCGCCCCCGGCGGGGCCGCCCTCACCGTGCTGGCCGAAGGGCGGGAAGCGGCGGCGCTCGGCCCATTGCCGCTCGCCTGCCTGCGGCTCGATCCCGCGGTTCTCGCCGGGCTGCGCCGGCTGGGGCTGCGGCAGATCGCCGATCTGCCGCGCCTGCCGCGCGCCGAACTCGCCGCCCGCTTCGGCCCCGCCCCGCTGCTGCGGCTGGACCATGCGCTGGGGCTGGTGTAAGAGGCGATCGCCTGGCCGCGCCCGCCCGCGCCCTGGCTGGAACGGCTGGATTTCACCGAGCCGGTCGGCACGGCGGAGGATCTGTCCCGCGCGCTGGGCCTGCTGGCGCAGCGCCTGGCGGCGCGGCTCGCGCAGCAGCGCCTGGGCGGACGCCGCTTCACCGCTCTCTGCTTGCGGACGGATGGCGAGACCCCGGCGATCAGCATCGCCACCGCCCTGCCGGTGCATGATGGCGCCTATCTGGCGAAGCTGCTGGGCGCGCAGCTCGACAATATCGATCCCGGCTTCGGCATCGATGCCATGACCCTGGCGGCCGAGGCCACGGCACCGCTCGATCCGGTGCAGCCGGGCCTGACCGGGGCCGCCGCCAAGGCGCCGCTCGCCATCACGCTGGATGCGCTGGCCAGCCGGATGGGCCCGGAAGGAACGGGCATGGGCAGGAGCGGCATGGAGAGGATCTGGCGTGTCGCGCCGCAGCCGAGCCATGTGCCGGAACGGGCGGTGGCGCGCCTCCCGCCGCTGGCGCGCGCGCCGGCCTGGGTGATCGACCCCACCCAGCCGCGGCCGATCCGCCTGCTGCGCCGGCCCGAGCCGATCGAGGCGACCGCTCCGGTGCCCGATGATCCGCCCGTGCTGTTCCGCTGGCGCGGCGCGCTGCACCGGCTGCGCAGCGCCGCCGGGCCGGAACGCATCGCCGCCGAAT
>DAICZL010000522.1 GCA_027311165.1 bacterium | reverse complement strand
GGCCGGGCCAGAGCCTCGCACTGCGGCTGCAGCGCGGCGCTGCAACGCTGGAGGTGACGGCGCGGCCCGAGCCCAAGGATCTGGGCGGCGGCCGGGTGGTGGGCGTGCTGGGGATCGGCAGCGGCGCCTCGACCTATGAGCGGCTGTCACCGTTGCAGGCGGTCGCGGCCGGGGCGGCGCAGACCTGGGAGGTGACGCGGCAGACCTTCGAGGGCGTGGCGCAGATGCTGAGCGGGCGGCGCGGCACCGATGATCTGGGCGGGCCGCTGCGCATCGCCCAGCTCTCCGGCCAGGTCGCGGAGCTGGGCCTGGCCAGCCTGATCTCGTTCATCGCCGTGCTGTCGGTCAATCTCGGGCTGCTGAACCTGTTTCCGATCCCGGTGCTGGATGGCGGGCATCTGCTGTTCTATCTGGCCGAGGCCCTGCGTGGCCGGCCGCTGCCGCCCCGGGCGCAGGAATACGGCTTCCGCGCCGGCCTCGCTCTGCTCGCCGGGTTGTTCGTGTTCGCGACCTGGAACGATCTGACCCATCTGGGCATCTTCCGTTGGGTCGCGCATCTGATCGGCTGAGCCGGCGTCGGGCGGTGGCGCCAGGCCAGGCAAGGGGCTCTGCCTCTGGACCCCGCTTTTTGTGGGCTACCCGGGCGGGATAGCGGGTGCGAATCGGCGATGGGGCAGAGTCCTCGCCGTGACGATCGGGGCGCCCAGGACTCCGATCTCTGGCCAGGCTGTCCGCTCCCCTCTCCGGATTGATCGATGACGATGGACACCAGAACCGCCCAGGCGCTGATCCGCTTCGGCCTCGGCCGACGCGGCACCGAGCCCTTGCCCGCCGATCCCGAGGCCTGGCTGAGCGGCCAGCTCGACGGCCCCGACCCGGCCGATTTCGCCGGAGCCCCGAGCGCCACCGACGGGCTGATGGCCTGGGTGCGCGACAGCAGGGACCCGGTGGCCGACCGCAAGCAGTCCCGCGTGGCCGAGATCCTGGCCACCGAGCGGCGCCTGCAGCTCGGCAACCTGCTGACCACGCAGGCGCCGTTCCGCGAGCGTCTGGTGCTGTTCTGGGCCAATCACTTCACCGTCAGCATCGCCCGGCCGGAGACCCACCCGGTGATGGGCGCCTATGTGCGCGAGGCGATCCGCCCGCATGTCACCGGCCGCTTCGTCGACATGGTGCTGGCGGTGATGCGCCATCCGGGCATGCAGCTCTATCTCGACAACTGGCTGTCGATGGGTCCGCACAGCACGCTCGGCAAACTCTCCGGGAACGGGCTGAACGAGAATCTCGGCCGCGAATGTCTGGAACTCCACACGGTCAGCCCCGCGGCCGGCTACCACCAGGCGGATGTGATCGCGCTGGCGACGCTGCTGACCGGCTGGACGATCGATTTCAACCTCAGTCAGCAGCCGCAGCCGCCGCGCTTCGTGTTCTTCGAGCCGATGCACGAACCCGGCCCCAAGACGCTGATGGGGCGCCAGTTCCCGCCGGGCGAGGCGGGAGGGATCGAGGCGCTGCGGTTCCTCGGCACCCATCCGGCTGCCTATCGCTTCATCGCGACCAAGCTCGTCCGCCATTTCGTCGCCGATGATCCGCCTGCGGCGGATGTGGCGCGGGTGAGCGCGGTGCTGGAAGGCACGCAGGGCGATCTGCGGCTCGCGGCGCTGGAGTTGCTGGCGCTGCCGGGCGCCTGGCGGCCGCTCACCAAGTTCCGTTCGGCGCAGGATCATGTGATTGCGGCGCTGCGGGCGCTCGATCTGCCGCCGGGGCAGGGGGCTGATCCGGTGCCGGTGATGGAGGCGCTGGGCCAGCCCTGGTGGACCCAGCCGCAGCCCAATGGCTGGCCCGATACCGCCGGGGACTGGGCCGCGGTGGTCGGGCTGCTGGCGCGGGCCGAATGGGCGCATGATCTGGCCGGCCGGGCCGGGGCGCTCGATCCGGCGGAGGTGGCGCAGGCTGCGCTCGGCCCGCTGCTGCGGCCGCAGACGCGGGCGCGGATGGCGGCGGCGGGCTCGCGGCGCGAGGCGCTGACGCTGCTGCTCACGGCCCCTGAATTCATGAGGCGGTAGCGATGCCTTCGGATCCTGTTTCCTGCCCCGGAATGCGCCTGTCGCGCCGATCGGCGCTGCTCGGGCTTGCCTGCGCGGTGTCGGCCGGGCGGACCTCCCTCGCGCTCGCCGATGCGCCGGGCGAGGGCCGGCTGGTGGTGGTGCTGCTGCGTGGCGGCATGGATGGGCTGGCCGCGGTGGTGCCCTATGGCGACCCGGCGCTGCGCGAGCTGCGCGGCAGGCTGGTGCCGCCCGATCCCGGCCGGCCGGACGGGCTGCTCGATCTCGGCGGGTTCTACGGGCTGCATCCGGCGCTGCCCGGGGTGCAGGCGCTGTACCGGTCCGGCGAGGCGCTGGTGGTGCATGCGGTGGCCGGGCCCTATCGCAGCCGCAGCCATTTCGAGGCGCAGGACCTGATGGAGAGCGGCGCGGAGCAGTCGATGGCAAGCGGCTGGCTGAACCGCGCCGTGGCCGCCCTGGCGGAGTCACGGCGGAGCAAGGTCGAGGCGGCGCTCGCGATCGGTACCGCGACGCCGCTCCTGCTGCGCGGGCCGGGTGCGGTGGGCGGCTGGGCACCGGCGAATTATCCGGCGCTGGATGACCGGCTCTATGCCGAGATCGCGGCGCTCAATCGCTCCGATCCGGTGTCGGGCCCCGCCTACGCGGCCGCGCTGATCGACCGGCGGTTCACGAGCGCCGTGCTGCGCGGCGCCGATCACGGCATGGTCGATGGCTACGCCTTCCCCGCGCTCGCCGCCGCCACCGGCCGGCTGCTCGCCGCGCCGGAGGGGCCGCGGATCGCGGCGCTGGAGGTGGTGGGCTGGTGGGATACCCATGTCGATCAGGTGCGGCGGCTGACGACGCCGCTGCGGCTGCTCGATTCCGGCCTGCTGGCGATGCGGGCGGCGATGGGCGATGCCTGGCGGCAGACCGCGGTGTTGGTGATCACGGAATTCGGCCGGACGGTGCGGATGAACGGCAATGCCGGCACCGATCACGGCACGGCGACCGCCGCGTTCGTGATCGGCGGTGCGGTGCAGGGCGGCCGGGTGGTGGCCGACTGGCCGGGGCTGGGCGCGGGACGGCTCTACGAGAACCGCGATCTGCAGCCCAGCACCGATATCCGCTCGGTCGCCAAGGGGGTGCTGGCGGCGCAGCTCGGATTGTCGCAGGGGGGGGGGGGGGGGGGGG
>DAICZL010000521.1 GCA_027311165.1 bacterium | reverse complement strand
CCCCCCCCCCCCCCCCCCCGCCCGGTCAGGGGGTGCTGGCCGACTTCGTGCGGCCGGACAGGTCAAGCCCGCTGCGGGCGGTCGGATAGGGCGCGTCGCCCTTCAGGCCTTCCCACAGGATCTGGTTGAACAGAGCCGCCGGCACGCGGTCTTCCGCGGTCCAGTCGAAGCCGTCGGTCTGCTCGGTCCACCAGGAAGCCGGGCGGATCGGGCTGAACGGATCATTGTCCAGCCAGTCCGCCGGAGCGCCGGCCAGGAGCGTCGTGCTCTTGAGGACCGGAGAGGCCACCGCGGTATAGGTCCAGTCCACCTGGGACAGGTCGAACACATCGGTCATCGGCGCCTGGTAGGCATCGTTCAGGTTCAGGTGATCCACCCCCAGCACGTCCTCGATGGTGCGGATCATGCTCACCGAGTTGTAGCGGGTGCTGACCACCTGGCCCTGCTTCACATAGGGGCCGATCACATAGCCGGTGCTGCGATGGGCATCGACATGGTCGGGACCGTCCTGGGCATCATCCTCCTGGATGAAGATCAGGGTGTCGTTCTTGAACGGGCTGTGGGCCACCGCCTCGACCAGCTTGCCAACCGCTTAGTCGTTGTCGGCCTGCTGGGCCTCGGGGAAGTTCACCCCGGCGATCGCCGTGCCGAAGCTGCCCATGTGGTCGTGCATCAGCCGCACCAGCGACAGCGTCGGCAGATTGCCGCCGCCGATATACTGGCCGAACTCACGCTCCCACTCCTGCTCGCGCCAGTAGTCCGGATAGTTGTTGTCGAAGCTGCGGAAATAGGGATCGGTCACCGGGATCAGCGAGGGGTTGGTGGAATAGGCCTGGATCACCCCGTCGGTGAAGGGATGCGGGTCGAGCGGGATCGCCGGCGGGACGCCGAAATACCGGCTGAGATCGATCAGGAAGCCGTAGTTGCGCACCGTCATCCCCGCACGCAGCACCGCATCCCAGATCCGCCCGGTCTGGCGGTTGAAGGCGGGGCCGTCGGGCTCGGCATCGTTGTTGGTGCCGGGCAGCAGATTGGCCGGCCCACCGGGCAGCCCTGCGGCCAGGGTCGCATAGGCCGGCTCGGCCACCAGCCGGTCGGCGAGGGTCGCGATGCCGACATCGACGTTGCGGTTCTGGCCTTCCGCGTCATACGGCGCGGCGCGGCCGCCCTGGTTGATCGCGTTCGGCGTCGGGCTGGAAGCGTAGTCGAGCGGGATCTGCTTCACGTTCAGATCGGTCTCGCGCGCCGCCGTGGTCCATTCCCAGCCGTTGCCGCTCACCTCGGAGCTGTCGAAGAAATTGTCGAGCGTCGCGAACTTCTCGCTCAGCCGGTGGAAGTTCGGCGTGATGCGCCGGCCGAACACCGCGAGCGTGGGATCGCCGTTGGCGCCGTTGGTCAGATCGCCCAGCACCTGGTCGAAGGTGCGGTTCTCCTTGACGATATAGATCACATGGTGGATGCGCTGACGCAGCGCCGCCATCATCTGCTCATCCTTCGGGTTGGGCAGCTTGCTGTAGAAATTGTTGGCGGCGACGATGCTGGTGAGGTTGGTGAGATCCTTCGGACCCGGCACCGGCATCGCCAGCAGCCCGGCCTTCTCGACCTGGAAGACGTACTGGTTCGCGGCAGAGGCGGCGTTGCCGGCGGCCTGGTTGCCGCCCGGGTATTTGGTGCGCTTGAGCGCATAGGTATCGCCGGTCAGGTTCAGCGGGTTCGGCCCGGGATCGCTCTTGCCGTTCACCACATACAGATCACGGCCAGAGGCGCTCAGGCTGAGCGAATGAGGATACCAGCCGGTCGGGATCAGGCCCGCCACCTGGTGCGGCGCAGGCCCGACCAGCGAGATCACCGCAACCGCGTTGGCGCCGCCCTGGGAGACATACAGCGTCTGCCCGTCCGGCGAGATCGCCAGCGCGTTCGGCGCGGCGCCGGTGAAGCGCTCGGGATTGCTCAGCACGCCGGGCGGGGCGATCGCGTCGATCTCCTCGACCACCGCGTTCATCGTGGTGTCGATCACGGCAACCTGGTCGCTGTTGTCCTGCGCCACGTACAGCAGGTTCTGCGAGATCGGGTTGTTGAAGATCATGTTGTTCGGATTGCCCGGCAGGGCAATACGGGTGACGAGAAGCGGCGCGCCGGTGGAGATGTCGATCACCACCACCTCGCGATCCCGCACCGAGGAGACATAGATCGTCGTCTCGCCCTTGATCGCGACGCTGAACGGAGTCTCGCCGCCGGCCTGGCCGGTGCCGGTCGCCGGGTTGGTGTTATAGGGCCGCAGGTCGTATTCGAACTTCACGGTATTGGTGGTGGCGTCGATCACGCTGATCGAGTCGTTATAGGTGTTCACCGCGACCAGGGTTTTGCCGGAGACCGAGGTGGCGAGCCCGCCCACGCTCGGTGCCTGCGCGAAGCCCACGCCCGCGGTGTGGCCGAGCGGGATCGTCGCGGCAACCGACCAGCCGGCGCCGGGGGCATTGGCATAGACATAGACCTGGTCATCCGAGCCGCCCGAGACATAGAACTTGCTGCCATCCGGCGAGAAGGTCAGACCCTCGAAGGTGTCCGGCACCTGGATGATCTGCTTGACCATCGGGTTGGTCTTGTTGTTGCCGGTGATGTCATAGACGAACACGTATTCGTTCGAAGCCGACGGCTCGAACTGGCCGTAATTGCTGGCGCCGGCCTGGGAATAGTTCTGATTGTTGTAGCCGCTGGTCATCACCAGCAGCGTCTTGCCGTCCGGGCTGACCGCGGTCTTCATCGCCTGGCCCGCACGGTAGTTCGGATGGTCCGGCAGGTTGGGATTGAGGTCCTGGAAGGTCGAGCCGGAAGCCGCTGTCGGGTAGATATACTGGCCGGAGGGCAGCGGCAGCTGCGTCGTGCTGGCGCTGTCGCCATCGGCATCGGGGAGCGCCGGCAGGCTGTAGCCCGCCAGCATGGTGGCGCCGAGCAGCGCCGCCCGCAGCAGGCGTGAGGGGGGGTGTCGCATCACGAAGGTTGTCCTTTCCCGTGTTCATTGACCGGCGCGAGCCCGACGGGGACCGGGCGGCGGGACCACTGTCCGGCCGCCACGCCCCAACGATGCGCCAGTTTTGTCGCGGAGCGGGGGCGCACCGGACCAGGCCCGGCGGCACCGCACGCAGGGGGAGAGTGGCAGCGGTCCATGACACCGCGATGAAAGATCGTTAACGATTTTGCGACTTAGCGACCTGCCCCTCCGACCCGCGGCAAGCGAGGCCCGGATGGCCCGGCCTTTCCCCCGCATTTGCCGCGACAAGGCCGCCCGGGCTAGACCCACCCAGACCCTCCGGAGCCGCCATGCCGATTCTCTCCGACCGCTGGATCCGCCGCATGGCGACCGAGCACGCGATGATCGAGCCCTTCGTGGAAACCCAGAAGCGCCAGGGCGTGATCAGCTATGGTCTGTCCAGCTACGGCTACGACGCCCGCATCGCCGACGAGTTCAAGATCTTCACCAATGTCGATTCCGCCATCGTCGATCCCAAGGCCTTCAGCGACACCAGCTTCGTCGATCGCCAGGGCCCGGTGGCGATCATCCCGCCCAACAGTTTCGCCCTCGGCCACACCATCGAGTATTTCCGCATCCCCCGCGACGTGCTGGTGATCTGCCTGGGCAAATCCACCTACGCCCGCTGCGGCATCATCGTGAACGTGACGCCGCTGGAACCGGAATGGGAGGGCCAGGTGACGATCGAGATCAGCAACACCACCCCCCTGCCCGCCCGCATCCACGCCGGCGAGGGGATCTGCCAGTTCCTGTTCCTGCAGGGCAACGAACCCTGCGAGACCAGCTACGCCGACAAATCCGGCAAATACATGGGCCAGCGCGGCGTCGCGCTGCCCCGGCTGTAGGCGATGATCAAGGCACAGCGAGGGCTCTGCCCTCGACCCGCCAAGGGCGAGCCCCTGGACCCCGTTCGCTGCGGGGTACGCCCCAGGGAATGGGGGTCGAGGGACATCAGGTCCATGGCGGGTCCCAAGGGGCTGTGGGGCCACGGGGGCCATGGCGGCGGAGCCCTGGCCTTGCCTTCCAGGGAGTCTGATCACTGATGGACCGCATCCTGATCCGCGGCGGCCAGCCGCTGCACGGGGAAATCCCGATCGGCGGCGCCAAGAACGCCGCCCTGCCGCTGATGGCCGCAGGCCTGCTCACCGCCGAGCGCCTGGTGCTCACCAATGTGCCGCTGCTGGCCGATGTGCACACCATGGCCGCGCTGCTGCGCCAGCACGGCATCGCGGTGGAGCCGGTGACCAATGACGGGCGCAGCCTCTCGCTCGGCGGGGCGATCGGCAGCGTCGAGGCGCCCTACGACATCGTGCGCAAGATGCGCGCCTCGATCCTGGTGCTTGGCCCCCTGCTGGCCCGGATGGGCGAGGCGCGGGTGTCGCTGCCCGGCGGCTGCGCCATCGGCACCCGCCCGGTCGATCTGCATCTGAAGGGCCTGGAACAGCTGGGCGCGGTGATCCGGCTGGAAGCGGGCTACGTGCACGCCGCCGCGCCGCGCGGCCTGGCCGGCGCCAAGGTGGTGCTGCCCTTCGCCTCGGTGGGGGCGACCGAGAACATCCTGATGGCGGCGAGCCTCGCGCGCGGCACCACCGTGCTGGCCAACGCGGCGCGGGAGCCGGAGATCGGCGATCTCGCGCTGTGCCTGGTTGCCATGGGCGCGCGGATCGAGGGCATCGGCACCGACCAGCTGACCATCGAGGGCGTCGCTGCCCTGCACGGCGCCACCCACCCGATCATTCCCGACCGGATCGAGACCGGCACCTATGCCTGCGCCGCCGCCGCCACGGGAGGGGCGGTGCTGCTGAAAGGCGCAAGGCTCGATCACCTGGGCGCGGTCGCGCGCATCCTGCGCGAGGCGGGGGTGGAGGTGGAGGACGCCCCCGGCGGCCTCGCGGTGCGCCGGCTGAACGGGCTGCACGGCGTCGATGTGATGACCGAGCCCTATCCGGGCTTTCCCACCGACATGCAGGCGCAGTTCATGGTGCTGATGTCGGTCGCCGACGGCGCGGCGATGGTGACCGAGACGATCTTCGAGAACCGGTTCATGCACGTGCCGGAGCTCAACCGCATGGGCGCGCGGATCAACGTGCACGGCGCCTCGGCGATCGTGCGCGGGGTGGCGTCCCTGTCAGGCGCGCCGGTGATGGCGACCGACCTGCGCGCCTCGGTGTCGCTGATCCTGGCGGGGCTCGCGGCGCGGGGCGAGACGGTGGTGAACCGGGTCTATCACCTCGATCGCGGCTATGAGGCGGTGGAGCAGAAACTGGCGGCCTGCGGCGCGGAGATCGAGCGCATCCCGGGCTGATCCGCCGGGGCGCTGTGCCCTCCGCCCGGAGACTGGGCGGCGCCCGGTCTCCCTGGCCTCGGGCAGTTCTTCCCTTCGCCCGGTTTCTGCCTTCGCCCGGATCCTGACGACGCTCGGTTCCGGGCCTTCACGCTGTTCCGGGCCAGACGCTGTTCCGGGCCTCGCGCTGTTCCGGGCCACACGCTGTTCCGGGCCACACGCTGTTCCGGGCCTCGCGGTCTCCCAGGCCTCGCCCGATTCCTGGCCTCGCCGGGTTCCTGGCCTCGCGCTGTTTCCGGCCTCGCCGGTCAATGGCCCGCATTCGCTCCGGAAAAATCCGGCGCCGCCAGCCCCGAGGCCGCGAGCTGCGCCGCCAGCGCGGCCTTCAGCCGGTCCAGCCCAGCCTCGCTCGCCGCTTCGGCACGGGCCACCAGCACCGCCTGGGTGTTGGACGCGCGCAGCAGCCACCAGCCATACGCCGTCTGCACCCGCACTCCGTCAGTGTCGGAGACATTGGCGCCGGCCTGTTTCAGCCGCGCTGCCACCTCGGCGATCACGCCGAACTTGCGGATATCGGGGCAGTCGAAGCGCAGTTCCGGGGTGTTCAGCACCTGCGGCAGCGCCTGGCGGATCGCCGAGAGCTTCTGGCCCCCGCGCGCCAGGATGCCCAGCAGCCGCACCGCGGCGTACAGCGCATCGTCGAAGCCGTACCATTTGTCGGCGAAGAAGATATGGCCCGACATCTCGCCGGCGAGCGGCGAGCCGGTCTCGGCCATCTTGGCCTTGATCAGGCTGTGACCGGTCTTCCACATCAGCGGCGCCCCGCCGGCCGCGCCGATCGCATCGAACAGCACCTGGCTCGCCTTGACATCGGCGATGATGGTGGCGCCGGGGCGGGTGCGCAGCACGTCGCGGGCCAGCACCACCAGCAGCTGGTCGCCGAACAGCATCTCGCCGGTATCGTCCACCAGGCCGATCCGGTCGGCGTCGCCGTCGAAGGCGATACCCAGATCGGCGCCGCGGGCGCGCACTTCGGCGATCAGCTGTTCCAGGTATTTCGGCACCGTGGGGGCGGGATGATGCGCCGGGAAATGCCCGTCGATGGTGGCGTTCAGCACCGTGTGCCGGCCGGGCAGATGCTTCACCAGCCGTTCCAAAACCTCGCCGGCGGCGCCATTACCGTTGTCCCACACCACGTCGAGCGCGGTGGTCCCGCCATCCCAGTCGGCGAGCAGGCGGGCGAGATAGTCGGCCGAGACGTCGCGCTCGGTCTCGCTGCCTGCCGCCGCATCGACCGCGCCGGCGGCGGCGAGGCTGCCGATCTCGGCGATCTGCGGGCCGTAGAACGGCTTGCGACCCAGCATCATCTTGAAGCCGTTATAGTCGGGCGGGTTGTGGCTGCCGGTCACCATCACCGCCCCGTCGGTCGGCAGGGTGGTGGCGGCGTAGTACAGCATGGGCGTCGGCCCGCGGCCGATGCGCTGCACCGCGGCGCCGCTCGCCTTCAGCCCGTCCACCAGGGCGCGTTCCAGCTCCGGGCTCGACAGCCGGCCGTCATAGCCGACCGCGACGCTCGACCCGCCGCCGCGGCGGACGATGGTAGCGAAGCTGCGGCCGATGGCGAAGGCGTCCGCCGGGTGCAGGGTGCGCCCGACCACCCCGCGGATGTCGTATTCGCGCAGCACGGTGGCATCGAAGACATGCGAGAAATCCATCGGCGACCTCGTTCGGGCTGGCGTTGTTCAGACGTAGGATTTGAGGAATGCGCGGACCGCTGGGGCCATTTCCGGCCGCTTCAGCGCGAAGGCGATCTGGGCCTCCAGGAAGCCCACCTTGTCGCCGCAGTCGAAGCGCCGCCCCTCGAAGCGCAGGCCGTGGAACGGCGCCTCGCCGATCATCCGCGCCATCGCGTCGGTCAGCTGCACCTCGTTGCCGGCACCGCGTTCCAGCCTGGCCAGATGGCGCAGCACGCCGGGCAGCAGCACGTAGCGGCCGATGATGGACAGATTGGACGGCGCGTCCGCCGGCGCGGGCTTCTCGACCAGGCCGGTGACCTCGACCAGCCTGCCCCCGTCATGCCCCACCTTCAGGATGCCGTAGCGGTTGGTCTGGTCGGGCGGCACCTCGGTCACCGCGACGACATTGCCGCCGGTTTCCAGATAGGCATCGGCGAGCTGCTTCAGGCAGGGCGTGTCGGACAGCACCAGATCGTCCGGCAGCAGGATCGCGAACGGATCCTCGCCGATGAAGGCGCGGGCGCACCAGATGGCGTGGCCCAGGCCCAGCGGCTCCTGCTGGCGGACCGTCACGATCGAGCCCGCCGGCACCGCGAGCGCGCGCAGCACATCGAGCGCCTCGGTCTTGCCGCGCTCGCGCAGGGTCGATTCCAGCTCGAAGGCGATGTCGAAATGCTCGACCAGGGCGGTCTTGCCGCGCCCGGTCACCATGCAGAACTGCTCGATGCCGGCGGCGCGGGCTTCCTCGATCGCGTACTGGATCAGCGGCTTGTCCACCACCGGCAGCATTTCCTTGGCGGTGGCCTTGGTCGCCGGGAGAAACCGGGTGCCGAGGCCGGCAACCGGAAGAACGGCCTTGCGCAGTGGCTTGATCACGATCGCTGGGTTCCTGTGGCACCTGGCCCTGTAGCCGGCTTGGGGATCCGCCCTGCTGGCAGACGGTCCCGGGGATATGGCGCGAAGACGCGGCGGCGCGGCATGGGATTTGGCCGGCTATTGCACCGACGCAATCAAAACCTCCCGTTTTGAATGCGCCATCCGATGCCCTGGCCCAATGTTGCCGTCCAGCCTGGTCGCCGGGCGGCTCGGTTGCCGTGCGGCTTGATCGCCGTGCGATGTCGTTGCCGTGCCGCGTCGACATACAAATCGCCGCCGGCCCCGCACCAGACACCCCATTAGGTGCCACGCCGGCGGGCTTGCGGCAAGCCCGGCCGGGGCTTCCACGCAGGGCGATGGCAGAGCGGCGCGCGCCGCCCGCACTGCCGATCCGCGCAAAATCCGCCAACCGGCACGAACGGCGATCGCATCCCATCCCTGGCCTCGCCGCCCCGCTCCGG
>DAICZL010000515.1 GCA_027311165.1 bacterium | reverse complement strand
GCTCGATACCTATATCCTGGCGATCGCCGCCGATGGCGCCCTGGTGCTGGTCGATCAGCACGCCGCGCATGAACGCCTGACGCAGGAGGCGCTGGCCGCCGAGCTGGCATCGGGGGAAATCCGTCGCCAGCCGCTGCTGCTGCCCGAGGTGGTCGAACTGCCCCACGCCGCGGCCGCGCGCCTGGCCGAGGCGGCGGCGGGGCTGGCGTTTCTGGGGCTGGAGATCGCGGCCTTCGGCCCCGGCGCGGTGCTGGTCCGCGCCCTGCCCGCCCTGCTCGGCGCGCCCGACCCGGCGCCGCTGCTGCGCGACCTCGCCGATACCCTCGCCGAAGGCGGCGCGGCCGAGCCGCTGGAAGCCCGGCTCGACGCGGCGCTCGCACGGCTCGCCTGCCATGGCAGCATCCGCGCCGGACGGCGGCTGGCGCAGGCGGAGATGGATGCGCTGCTGCGCCGGATGGAAGCCACGCCGCGGGCCGGCACCTGCAGCCATGGCCGGCCGACTTTCTTGCGTCTGAGCCGGACCGATCTGGAGCGGCTGTTCGGCCGCAGCTGAGGCCGCAACCGGCTTGCACCGGCGCTGGCGGCGCGTGATCGGGCGGCGGCTTCGGTGCCGGCCCGGCACCGACCCTGTCGTCGCCCTGTACCGGCCCTTGAGGGAACGGCGGCCGCGTCAGCCTGTCGTAATGTGCGCACGGCACAATGCTTAGTGCAGGAGGGACCGTGCATGCGTCTGCTGGCCGTCGAGGACGAACCCGAACTGGCGGTGCTGCTGCAGGGCGCCATGCAGCGTGCCGGCTTCGCCGTCGATCTCGCCGCAGGGGTCGAGGACGCCGAGGATCATCTGAGGGTCGCGAGCTATGACGCCGTGGTGCTCGATCTCGGCCTGCCGGACGGCGACGGGCTGACCCTGTTGCGGGAGTTGCGCCGCCGCCCCGCCCCCCCTCCGCCGGTGCTGATCCTGACCGCACGCGACGCGCCCGAAGACCGGGTGGCGGGGCTGGATGCCGGCGCGGACGATTATCTGGTGAAGCCGTTCCACATGCCGGAGCTGATCTCGCGCATGCGGGCGCTGCTGCGCCGGCCGAACGCGGCGCTGGGGGTGCGGCTGGAACTGGGCAATCTGGTCCTGGACACCAGCGCCCGTGCGGTGCTGGTGAACGGGCTGCCGATCGCTTTGTCGCTGCGCGAGACCACCCTGCTGGAACTGCTGCTGCGCCGGCAGGGGCGGGTGCTGCCGCGCGACGCGCTGGAACAGGGGGTGTATGATTTCGACAGCACCCCCGGATCCAATGCCATCGAGGTGATGGTGCACCGGCTGCGCCGCAAGCTGACCGAGGCCGGTGCCACGCCGCAGGTGCATACGCTACGCGGCATCGGCTATCTTCTCGCCGACCGGGAAGAGGCGGACGCCGAATAGGCTCCCGATGATCGCGCCATGCATGTCTCGCTGCCCTTCGTCAGCCGGAACCTGCCGCAGACCACCCCGGCCGGGCTGAGCCCATCGGCGGACGCGGGCCCGCCAAAGCGTTCCTGGCGGCTCAGCACGCGGCTCGCGGGCCGGCTCACGGCGCTGATGGTGCTGACCATCCTGGCCGCCGCCGGGGTGATCGGCTGGCGCGCGGTGCTGCTGGTCCATTCGATCGACGATGCCGCGCTGAAGGGCCAGGCCAGGCTGGTCGGCACCTATCTGAAGACTGGCCCGGACGGCGCGCCGGTCCTCGACCTGCCGCAGACCGTCGCCACCTCGCTCGGCGATGGCGATGCCGGTGACGGCAACGCGATCTATCTGGTCCTCGATGCCACGAACCGCGTGCTGATCGCCTCGGAGCCGGAAACGGCCGCGATGGTGGTGCCGTTCCTGCCGCCCGCTCCGCGTGAGGGGCTGTTCCGGGCGACGGCGCTGCCCGGCCATCCCAAGGGCCTGGTGGGCGCGCTTGCCAATGCCGGCCCCTGGCGCGTGGTGGTGGCCGACGGCAACGAACCGCAGGAAACGCTGTTCGAGAGCCTGACCGACGATTTCCTGATCGAGGGAGCAGTGCTGCTGATCCCGACCGGGCTCGCCGCCGTGCTGATCGCGGTGCTGACCGTCCGCCGGGGGCTGGCTCCGCTGCGTCGCGCCGCGGACTCGGCCAGTCTGGTCGGCCCGGCCCGGCCCGGTGTGCGGCTGCCGACGATCGGCCTGCCTCAGGAGATGCTGCCCCTGGTCGGCGCGGTGAACGAGGCGCTGGACCGGCTGGAAGCGGCG
>DAICZL010000514.1 GCA_027311165.1 bacterium | reverse complement strand
CCCCCCCCCCCCCCCTTAAGTCCCGATACCGCCCAGCGTCAGATACTTGACCTCCAGATAGTCCTCGATCCCGTATTTGGATCCCTCGCGCCCCAGGCCCGAGGATTTCATCCCGCCGAACGGCGCCACCTCGGTCGAGATGATGCCCTCGTTGATGCCGATGATGCCGTATTCCAGCGCCTCGGCCACCCGGAAGATCCGACCTATGTCGCGGGCGTAGAAATAGGCCGCCAGGCCGAACTCGGTATCGTTGGCCAGCGCGATGGCCTCGGCCTCGTCCTTGAAGCGGAACAGCGGCGCCACCGGGCCGAAGGTCTCCTCGCGGAACACCAGCGCATCGCGCGGCACATCGGCCAGCACCGTCGGCTGGAAGAAATTGCCGCCCCGCGCGTGGCGCTGCCCGCCGGTGACCACGCTCGCGCCGCGGGCCAGCGCGTCGGCGATGTGCTCCTCGACCTTCTTCACCGCATCGGCATTGATCAGCGGACCCTGGGTGATCCCGTCCTCCATGCCGTTGCCGACCTTCAGCGTCTCGACCGCCGTCTTCAGCCTGGCGGCGAAGGCGTCGTAGACCCCGTCCTGCACCAGCAGCCGGTTGGCGCAGACGCAGGTCTGGCCCGTGTTGCGGTATTTGCTGGCCATCGCGCCCAGCACCGCGGCATCCAGATCGGCATCGTCGAACACGATGAACGGCGCGTTGCCGCCGAGCTCCATGCTGGTCTTCTTGATCGTGGGCGCGCATTGCGCCAGCAGCTTCGCGCCCACCTCGGTGCTGCCGGTGAAGGTCAGCTTGCGCACCAGGGGGTTGGCGGTGAGCTCTCCGCCGGTCTCGGCCGAGGGTCCGGTGATGATGTTGCACACGCCCGCAGGCATGCCGGCGCGCTCCGCGAGGACCGCGAGCGCAAGCGCCGAAAACGGCGTCTGGCTGGCCGGGCGGATCACCCCGGTGCAGCCGGCGGCCCAGCCCGGCCCGGCCTTGCGGGTGATCATCGCGGCGGGAAAATTCCACGGCGTGATCGCGGCGAACACGCCGATGGGCTCCTTCGTCACCAGGATGCGGCGGCCCTTCGCGGTCTGCGGGATGGTATCGCCGTAGATGCGCTTGCCCTCCTCGGCGAACCACTCGATGAAGCTCGCGGCATAGGCGATCTCGCCACGGCTTTCGGTGATGGGCTTGCCCTGCTCGGCGGTCATGATGGCGGCCAGGTCATCGGTATTGGCCAGCATCAGCTCGAACAGGCGGCGCAGGATGGCGGCGCGCTCCTTGGCGAGCATCGCCCGCCAGGCCGGCAGGGCGCGGGCGGCGGCCTCGATCGCGCGACGGGTTTCGCCGGCGCCCAGGGCGGGCACCTCGCCGATCGGCTCGCCGGTGGCGGGGTTGCGCACCGTCAGGGTGCGGCCGCTATCGGCCTGGATCCATTTGCCGTCGATGCAGTTGGCCTGCCGGAACAGCGTGGGGTCCTTCAGCGGCAGGGGAGCCGTGGGGTTCAGCATGGCGGTCCTCCTTCCCTTGGGGTGTGCCAAGGATAGGCCCTGCGGGGGGCTCTGTCAGCCAGGGGGCGCCGAGGG